>JBAXNN010000005.1:0-135564 GCA_037133755.1 Thermoleophilia bacterium | reverse complement strand
CCTCGAGGTGGCTCGGTCCGAAAGGGCCGATTCACCTCGAGGTGATCCCGTCGCCTCTCTGGATCATCCTCGCCAGCAGCGGCGCTGGCTCTCGATGATCTTGGAACCAGGCGACGCGATGACCTCGAGGTGAATCGGTCGTTTCCGACCGAGCCACCTCGAGGCCAGCGCTCACCGCTTCAGCGCATCGATGATGTCGGTGAGGCCGGCGGCGGCTTTCGTCTCGCGCGTCAGGAAGCTGCCGATCTCCTCGATTGTCGTCATCAGAGGCGCGGGGAAAATCACTGTGGAGTTCTTGTCGACGGAGATCTCGACGAGCGTCTGCAGGTTGCGGAGCTGCAATGCCATGGGGTGCTGGGCCATGACGTCGGCGGCCCGGGCCAACTCGCCGGCGGCCAGCGCCTCGCCTTCGGCGGCGATAATCTTGGCGCGCTTCTCCCGTTCGGCTTCGGCTTCGCGGGCCATGGCACGCTTCATCGTCTCGGGCAGCTGGATGTCCTTCAGCTCGACGAGCGTCACCTCCACGCCCCAGACCTCGGTGATGCCATCGAGGATGACCGCGATGTCGGCGTTGATCTTGTTGGTCTCCGTCAGCGTATCGTCGAGCGTGTGCTGGCCGACGACGTTGCGTAGCGTCGTCTGCGCGATCTGGCCGATCGCCGACTCGACGTCTTCGATCGCCACGACCGACTTGATCGGGTCGACGACGCGGTAGTAGGCGACGGCGGAGATGTCGACCGAGACGTTGTCGCGCGTGATGATCCCCTGGCTCTGGATCGGCAGCGTGACGATACGCAGCGAGACCTTCACAAGTCGATCGATAATGGGGAACTTGAGCATCAGGCCAGGTGGGAACGGGGTCTCGCGCACCTTGCCGAGCCGAAAACGCACGCCGCGCTCGTATTCGGTCACTACGCGGACCGACCCCGCAGCGAGCAGCAGCAGCAGGATGATGACGAGGAGGACGACGAGCACGGCAGGATTCATATCTACGACTGTAGCCGTGCTTGGGCCCGCGGATCAGTGCGCCGCCACAAACCTCCTGCGGCAAATGCGCGGCGTCAGCTCGGCACCTCGACCCGGCAGGCGGCTGCGGCGCGCTCGGCCAGGTCGCGGTCGAGCGTGGCCAGCGGCGCGCCGACGAGGCGGGCGAGGGCGACGTACTCGGCGGCCTCGGTGCGCGCGTGGTTCATCAGGTCCGCCATGCGCCATGTCTCCTCGCTCAGCTGCGGGTGCCCGAGTTCGGTGATGGGCGCACGGTCGAGAGCGCGGCGCATACGGCGCGCCTCACCGGCCGGAATCACGCCACGGCGTGCCAGGTCGTGCAGCAACGAACGGCACTCGGACCAGAGCAGGGGAGGGGCGACGAGGTCATCGGAGCCGGCGCTCGTCCAGGCGGGCCGGGCGGCCAGCATCGGCAAGACGACGGTGGGATCGACGACGAGCATCAGGCCGCGGCTCCTGCCTGGGGCTGATGCTCATGTGTGGATGCTCCAAAGGGGTCAGACCCTTCTGGAGTACGACGGCGTGGGCGATTGCGAGCTCCCGGGGCGATTGCTGCCGTCGTGCTCCAGAAGGGTCTGACCCCTTTGGAGCATCCGGAGTCCACGCCGCGCCCGCGGCGGCAGGCGCCTGGCGCGCGCGACGAATCTGCACCGCCGCGCGTCACTGCGCCAGCCGCCTTCCACCCCGCGCCCGCCGCAACTCGGCGACCCAGTCGGGCTGCCGCGTACCCCACGTCGTGCGACCCCAGCCAGCAGGCAGATCGTGGGAGGGGCGGGCGAGCAAGGCGTCGAGATCCTCGGCGTGCACGAGCAGACGCCCATCGGCCCGGTGCGCCTGGAGGCGCCCAGCGCGAATCCAACGGCGGATCGTCTCCGCGCCGCGCCCCGAACGGGCGGCTGCTTGGGGAACCGTGAGCACTCGCAGATGCTACACCTTTCTGGACGGATGTCGACATTGCGGTGGACGCAACCCGCAGACGGCGGTACGTTCCCTCCGTCCGAAGGCCCCGCCCCGGTAGGGGTGCAGCGCGGCTCTGCGGATTTGTGGTACCGTGCGCCTTCGCGCTGACGACTCTGCCCCTGTCGTCGTGCGCCTACGCCCATCTCTCTTCCATAGGAGTGCCAGTGGCCTCTGCAAAGCCCCGCCCGAAGCGCCAGCGCCGCAACTTCTCCCACCTCGAGCAGACGCCGGCAGCGCGCATCCTCGAGGTCCCGAACCTGATCGACATTCAGCGCGCGTCGTTCAAGCAGTTCATGCAGACCGGCATCCGCGAGGTGATCAGCGATATCTCGCCGATCGAGGATTACACCGGCACCCTCGCCGTCGAGTTCGGCGAGCACGTCTTCGAGCCGCCGGCGATCACGGAGCGCGAGTGCCGTGAGACCGACAAGAGCTTTGAGTCCGGCCTGTTCATGACCGTGGCGTTCGTGAACAAGGAGACGGGCGAGATCCGCGAGCAGCGGGTCTTCATGGGCAACTTCCCCCAGATGACGGACGCGGGCACGTTCATCATCAACGGCACCGAGCGCGTCGTCGTGACGCAGCTGGTCCGCTCCCCGGGCGCGTACATCATGGAGCCAAAGGATCCGGCGAAGCAGGTCTTCACCGCGAACCTGATGCCGCAGCGCGGCTCGTGGCTCGAACTCGAGATTGACAAGAAGGGCCAGGTCTTCGCCCGCATCGACCGCAAGCGCAAGCTGCCGGTCACGACGCTCCTGCGCGCCCTCCCCGAGGTCGACGCGACCACGGGCGAGATGATCGACACGCACACCGACGAGGGCATCCGCAATCTCTTCCGCGATCCCGAGACGGGTGAGCCGAACCTCTTCATCGACTTCACGCTCGAGAAGGACCCGGCCAAGACGCACGACCAGGCGCTGATCGAGGTCTTCAAGAAGCAGCGTCCGGGCGAGCCGCCGACGATCGACAACTCGCGCAAGTTGTTCGACACCCTCTTCTTCGATTCGAAGCGGTACGACCTGACGCGCGTCGGCCGCTACAAGCTGAACTCGCGCCTCGGTCTCAACGTCGATCCCGATGTGCGCGTGCTCACGCACCAGGACCTGATCGAGCTCGTGCGCCGCATCGTGCGCCTGCCGATCATGCTCGGCGTCGACGATCCCGAGATCCGCGACTACGCCGACACGTGCCGCGAGATCCAGCGCACTGATGAGGTCGCCCGCGAGCTCGACGAGTACGAGCACTTCGGCAACCGTCGCCTGCGCACCGTCGGCGAGCTCGTCCAGGAGGCGTTCCGCGTCGGCCTCTACCGCATGGAGCGTGTCGTCAAGGAGCGCATGACGACCGAGGACATCGACACGATCACGCCGCAGACGATCATCAACATTCGTCCGGTCGTGGCCGCGCTGAAGGAGTTCTTCGGCTCCTCGCAGCTGTCGCAGTTCATGGACCAGACGAACTCGCTGTCCGGCCTCACGCACCGCCGCCGCCTGTCGGCTCTCGGTGCCGGTGGTCTGACCCGCGAGCGCGCACCAATCGAGGTGCGCGACGTGCACCCGACCCACTACGGCCGCATGTGCCCGATCGAGACCCCTGAGGGTCCGAACATCGGTCTGATCGGCTCGCTGTCGTCGTACGCGACGGTCTCCGAGTTCGGTTTCGTGCAGTCGCCGTACCGCGTGGTCAAGAACGGTGCGATCACGAAGGAAGTGCAGTACATCGACGCCTCCCAGGAGGAGCACCACCTGATCGCGCAGTCCGACACGCCGATCGACACCAAGGGCAACCTGCTTGGCGAGGGTGGCCTCGTGGTCGTCCGCCAGCACGGCGGCGAGCTCGCGCAGGTCGACCCCAGCGAGGTGACGCTGATGGACGTTGCGCCCGAGCAGCTCGTTTCGGTCGCGACGGCGCTGATCCCGTTTCTCGAGCACGACGACGCCAACCGCGCCCTGATGGGCTCGAACATGATGCGCCAGGCCGTACCGCTGCTCGTCTCCGAGGCGCCCGTCGTGGGCACCGGCCTCGAGGCGCGCGCAGCCGTCGACACCGGTGACGTCGTGGTCAATGCCCGCGCCGGTACTATCTCGAACGTCGACGCCAACTCGATCACGGTCAAGGCCAATGACGGTGGCGAGGACACGTACGAGCTCGTCAAGTTCATGCGCTCCAACCAGGGCACGCTGATCCATCAGAAGCCGATCGTCCTCGAGGGCCAGAAGGTCGCCGCGGGCGAGGTGCTCGCCGACGGATCCGCGTCCGACATGGGCGAGCTCGCGCTCGGCAAGAACATGCTCGTCGCGTTTATGACGTGGGAGGGCTACAACTTCGAGGACTCGATCATCCTCTCGGAGCGCGTCGTCAAGGACGACATCCTCTCGTCGATTCACATCGACGAGTACGAGGTCGATGCCCGCTCGACGAAGCTTGGCGATGAGGAGCTCACCCGCGACATCCCGAACCGCTCGGAGGAGTCGCTGCGCGACCTCGACGAGATGGGCGTTATCCGCATCGGCGCTGAGGTCCGCTCCGGCGACCTGCTCGTCGGCAAGGTCACCCCCAAGGGCGAGACCGAGCTGACGGCCGAGGAGAAGCTGATCCGGGCGATCTTCAAGGAGAAGGCGCGCGAGGTTCGCGACACCTCGCTGAAGGTTCCGCACGGTGACGGCGGCAAGGTTATCGACGTCAAGACGTTCGACCGCGAGAACGGCGACGAGCTCAACGCCGGCGTGAATCAGCTGGTCCGCGTCTACGTGGCCAAGAAGCGCAAGATCTCCGAGGGCGACAAGCTCGCCGGACGCCACGGCAACAAGGGCGTCATCTCGAAGATCGTGCCCGACGAGGACATGCCGTTCCTCGAGGACGGCACGCCGATCGACATGATCCTCAACCCGCTGGGCGTGCCGAGCCGCATGAACATCGGGCAGATTCTCGAGACGCACCTCGGTTTCGCGGCCAAGTACCGCACCGACGACGACGTCAGCCCCCCTGAGTGGGTCGCGACGCCGGTCTTCGACGGCGCGACGGTCGAAGAGGTCGATGACGAGCTGTACAACTGGATCGAGAAGCACAAGGATTCGCCGGTCAAGCTCCAGCACAGCGACGAGAAGGGTCGCCGCGTGTCGGGCAAGGTCCAGCTATTCGACGGCAAGACAGGCGAGCCGTACGACCAGCGGATCACCGTCGGTTACATGTACATCCTGAAGCTGTTGCACCTTGTGGACGACAAGATTCACGCACGCAGCACGGGCCCGTACTCGCTCGTCACCCAGCAGCCGCTGGGTGGCAAGGCGCAGTTCGGCGGCCAGCGCTTTGGCGAGATGGAGGTCTGGGCGCTCGAGGCGTACGGCGCCGCGCACACCCTCCAGGAGATGCTCACGATCAAGTCCGACGACACGGTTGGCCGCGTCAAGGCGTACGAGGCCATCGTCAAGGGCGAGAACATCCCCGAGCCGAGCGTGCCGGAGAGCTTCAAGGTTCTCCTCAAGGAGATGCAGTCGCTCGCCCTCGACGTGCGCCCGATGCGCGACGACGGCCGCGACGTGCTCGTCTCCGAGGAGGACGACGAGCTGATCCGTGCTGCCGAGGAGCTCGGTGTTGACCTCTCTGCGGACCGCGTTCGTGGAGAGGGTGACGCCGATGTCGACGAGGCTGACGTGATGGAGAACGACACCGACGAGACCGCGGCAGACGCCACGCTCGACTCGGAGGTCGATCTCGCCGCCGAGGCCGGCGATGCTGATGATGAGGACGCACTGGCGCTCGGCGCCGGTGAGCCCGCTGACGAGGAGGGGGAGCTGTAGGGCGCCCCGGCGACCAACGGTATCCCACTCGATAAGGAGATAAAGACATGATCGACGTCAGCGATTTCGACTACATCAAGATCGGCCTCGCCTCGACCAAGGACATCCAGTCCTGGTCGAGCGGTGAGGTCACCAAGCCCGAAACAATCAACTACCGCACGCTCAAGCCGGAGAAGGACGGTCTCTTCTGCGAGCGCATCTTCGGCCCCACCCGGGACTGGGAGTGCTACTGCGGTAAGTACAAGCGCGTCCGCTACAAGGGCATCATCTGCGAGCGTTGCGGCGTTGAGGTCACGCGCCAAAAGGTGCGTCGCGAGCGCATGGGGCATATCGACCTGGCTGCGCCCGTCTCGCACATCTGGTTCTTCAAGGGCGTTCCGAGCCGCATTGGCTACCTGCTCGACATCGCGCCGAAGGACCTCGAGAAGGTCCTGTACTTCGCTGCGCACATCTGCACCCACGTCGATGAGGAGGCCCGCGCGGCCGACCTGTCGGAGCTGGAGCGCAAGATCGTCGCCGAGCGCGAGGAGCTTGAGGCGGAGCGAGAGGAGGAGGTCGGCCGTGTCGCCGATCGTCTGAACCGTCGCCGCAAGTACATCGCCTCGGGTTCCGAGGACGGCTTCGACGATGACGACGAGTACTGGGCCCGCATGCTCAACGCCTGGGCCGAGGAGCAGGGCTTCAGCCTTGCCGAGGACCGCAACGCCGCCGGTGGTCTGCTGGGCGAGATCGCCACGCAGCTCATGGACACGACGAAGAAGGTCGTGGGCGACACGATCCATCGTCTTGCCGTCCGCGAGGACCGCAATCTCACCGCCAAGGAGCTCGAGAACATCGCCGGCGTCGCTGCCGATGCGATCGACATCCTCAAGGACGAGATCAAGCGCGTCCGCGACGGCAAGGGTGCGCAGAAGAGCGCCGGCCGCCGCGCGCTCGAGCAGTCCTGCGCGTACCTCGGTGGCGACGACTCGGCCAAGGACGCCGAGGAGCTCGCTGCCAAGCTTGTGGCCGCAGGTCGCACGCAGAAGGAGCTCGACAAGTTCCGCGCCATGGGCAACGGCCTGCTGGCCGACATCGTCCGCCTCGCCCCCGACGTCCCGGCCAAGGAGCTGGACGTCAAGGAGCTCGCGAACGACCTGTGCCTGAAGGCCTCCGGCAAGATGACGCGCGACGACCATCGTCGCATCGAGGAGTGGACGGCCAAGATCGTCGAGATGCTCAAGGACGCCGAGCAGCGCAAGAAGGATGGCCACGAGCTGTACGACGAGCGTCTCCAGATGCTCGACGACGCGTGGCAGGTCTTCCAGACGATCAAGCCCAAGGAGGTCATCGGCGACGAGAAGGTCGCCCGTGAGCTCAAGGACCGCTTCGCCTCCTCGTGGGGCTTCGGCGAGTACATCGGACTCGGCATGGGTGCCGAGGCTGTGCGTGATCTCCTCGCCCGCGAGGACATTCCGCAGCTCGTCGAGGAGCTCAAGGAGCAGATCGCGACGGGCAAGGGTCAGAAGCAGCAGCGCGCGATCAAGCGCCTGAAGGTCGTCTCCGCGTTCCACAAGAGCGAGCAGCGTCCGGACTGGATGATCCTCGAGGTCGTTCCGGTGATTCCGCCGGAGCTGCGCCCGATGGTCCAGCTCGACGGTGGCCGTTTCGCCACCTCCGACCTGAACGATCTGTACCGCCGCGTGATCAACCGCAACAACCGCCTGAAGCGTCTGCTTGACCTCGGTGCGCCGGAGATCATCGTCAACAACGAGAAGCGAATGCTCCAAGAGGCCGTCGACGCACTGTTCGACAACGGCCGCCGCGGTCGCGCGGTGACGGGTCCGGGCAATCGCCCGCTCAAGTCGCTGTCTGACATGCTCAAGGGCAAGCAGGGTCGCTTCCGTCAGAACCTGCTCGGCAAGCGCGTCGACTACTCGGGCCGCTCCGTGATCGTCGCGGGCCCGATGCTCAAGCTGCACCAGTGCGGACTGCCGAAGCTGATGGCCCTCGAGCTCTTCAAGCCGTTCATCATGAGCCGGCTCGTCGAGCGCAAGGCCGTCCCGAACATCAAGGCCGCCAAGCGCATGGTGGAGACGATGGAAGGGGACGTCTGGGACGTCCTCGAGGAGGTCATCACCGAGCATCCGGTGCTCCTCAACCGCGCTCCTACCCTGCACCGCCTCGGCATCCAGGCGTTCGAGCCCGTGCTCGTCGACGGCAAGGCGATCCAGGTCCACCCGCTCGTCTGCCACGCGTTCAACGCAGACTTCGACGGCGACCAGATGGCCGTGCATGTGCCGCTGTCCGTCGAGGCCCAGGCTGAGGCGCGTCTACTGATGCTGTCGGCCCACAACATCCTGTCCCCGGCCAACGGGCGCCCGCTCGCCACGCCGTCGCAGGACATGGTCATCGGTCTGTACTACCTGACCTACTCGAGCATTGACGCTGCAGACCTGCAGGCCAAGCTCGACGGTGGTGCGTCCAGCAAGGACATCGGCTCGCACGGTACGTTCGCGACCGCTGAAGAGGTGCAGATCGCCCTCGACCACAACCGGATCCCGCTCCAGGGCGCGATCATCCTTCGCTCCGAGGACGGCGTCCGCACGGTCACCACGCCGGGCCGCGCCATCCTCAACTACGAGCTTCGCCTCGCGCTCGAGACCCAGTTGGGTCGCGAGCTCGATGAGGACGATGTGCAGAACGTGCACGTCGCCATGACGAAGAAGGAGATCACTGACTTCGTCACGACCCTGGTCGACCGTCACGGTCCGTCCGAGGTCGCCATGGTGCTCGACACGATCAAGGATCTCGGCTTCAAGTACGCCACGAAGTCGGGTGTCTCGATCTCGAAGAACGACATCGTCACGCCGCCCGAGAAGCCGGCCATCCTCCGCGAGTACGAGGGCAAGGTCCAGGTCGCGCACGAGCAGTACATGGACGGTCTCATCACCGAGCAGGAGCGCCACCGCAAGGTGGTCCAGCTCTGGAACGAGGCCACCGACGAGGTCGGCGAGCGCGTGAAGGACAACTTCGGCGAGACGAACCCCGTCTACATGATGGCCAACTCCGGCGCCCGCGGATCGTTCAAGCAGATCCGTCAGCTCGCCGGTATGCGCGGCCTGATGGCGAACCCGAAGGGCGAGATCATCGAGCGCCCGATCAAGGCCAACTTCATGGAAGGCCTGGACGTCCTCGAGTACTTCATCTCGACGCACGGTGCCCGCAAGGGCCTCGCCGACACGGCGCTCCGCACGGCGGACTCGGGCTACCTGACCCGCCGTCTGGTCGACGTGTCGCAGGACGTCATCATCCGCGAGGAGGACTGCGGCACCGAGCGCTTCGTCGAGGTCCCGGCGTTCATGGATCGCCGCCCGACCTACGAGGTGCGCAACGGCGCCATCGTCCGTCGCTCCGCAGCCTTCGACGCCCGTCCGAGCGATCAGCTCGCCGGTCGCGTCCTGGCCAAGGACGTCGTGATCGGTGGCGGCGACACGCTGCCCGCCGGCACGCCGATCAGCCGCTCGTTCGCGGCCGAGCTCTCGGCCGAGAAGGAGCGTCACATCGAGGGCGTGCTCGCCAAGCTCGACGGCGAGATCACGAAGGCCGGCAAGGAGCCCGATCCGATCGCGCTCGCCAAGGCTGTCGGCCTCGAGGATCTCTCCGAGATGTTCAAGCGCGAGAGCAAGGGCGAGGATCCGTACTTCAGCCTTGAGGCTGTCGACGACATGAAGAACCCGGAGAAGTTCCTCCGCCGCCTCGAGGAGGAGGGCTACCCGTCCACACCTCACGCCGACCGCAACGCGGAGGAGATCCGCGTGCTGCAGCTCCGCACGTTGGTGTGGGCGCTCAACGAGTCGGTTGACGAGGAGTGCACGGTTCCGGTTCGCTCCGTTCTGACCTGCAACGCCGAGATCGGCGTGTGCGGTGCCTGCTACGGCGTCATGCCGGCAACGGGCTCGCGCTCGGAGGTCGGTGACGCGGTCGGCATCATCGCCGCCCAGTCCATCGGCGAGCCGGGCACACAGCTGACCATGCGTACGTTCCACACCGGCGGTGTCGCCGGCTCGGACATCACGCACGGCCTGCCGCGCGTCGTCGAGCTGTTCGAGGCACGCACGCCGAAGGTGCCGGGCGCAGTCGCCCACGTCGACGGTCGCGTGATTCGTCGCGCCAAGGCCACCGGCCAGTTCGTCTTCGTCCTTCCGCGCCGCGATGACATCGAGGTACGCGAGGTCAAGGGCGAAGGCACCGTGATCTTCTACAAGGGCGAGCGCATGACACGCACGCTCCACGAGTGGCTCACGAAGGGCATCCCGTACTCGCGCTCCGCTGAGGAGATCGTCGAGGACGGCCAGATCGTCGTCCGCGGTCAGCAGATCGTGAACGGCGTGCTCTCGCCGCCGGACCTGATGGCCTCCGGCCTCGACCGTGCCACGCGCTACCTGACCGAAGAGGTCCAGCGCGTGTACCGCGATCAGGGTGTGGAGATCAACGACAAGCACATCGAGGTCATCGCTCGTCAGATGACCCGCCGCGTGCTCGTCGACTTCCCGGGCGACACGGAGTACCTGCCGGGTCAGCTCGTCGAGGTCAGCGAGTTCGTTGCGAACCGTACTGCGCTCGAGAAGAAGCAGGCCAAGGTCAAGAAGACCGAGGTCCCGACAGGCGAGCAGCAGGTCCTGGGTATCACCAAGGCCTCGCTCGCGACGGAGAGCTTCCTGTCCGCCGCCTCCTTCCAGGAGACGACGAAGGTGCTCACCGATGCGTCGATCGAGGGCAAGACCGACACGCTGCTCGGCCTGAAGGAGAACGTGATCATCGGTAAGTTGATCCCGGCCTCGACGGGTCTGAAGCAGTACCGGAACATCGAGATCGAGCCTCGTGAGCCCTGGACGCCGGAGATCATCGGCACCGTGGTCATGGACGAAGAGCTCGGCATCATCGGCGAGGAGATCGAGCCGATGATCGGCCTCGAGGAGCGCCTCGAGGGCGACTCGGGTCTGTCCAACTAGGTCGTCAGTGCGAAGGGCCCCGTGGTCCCGGCGTCAGCCGGGACCACGGGGCCCTTTTCGTTTGGTGGGTCGGAGTTGCCGGTGGGCTGCTCTGTTGTCGGTTGACGACGGGATCACCTCGAGGTGGCTCGGTCGGCAACGACCGATTCACCTCGAGGTGATCCCGTCGCCTGCGTGGATCAACTGCGCCAGTAGTGGCGTCGGGATTCCAGCGCGTTGCAATGAGGCGACGCGATGGCCTCGAGGTGAATCAGTCTTTTCAGACTGAGCCACCTCGAGGCCTTCGCGTCGTCAAACGCGCACCAGCAACTCCTCAACCGGCACACGGTCGGCGGCAGTGGCGGGCCGGTGGATGAACACCACGTGCCCTTCAGCGTCGAGCACCACGTCGGCACCCAGCTGGAAGCCATCGTCGCCACGGTGTTTCATCGCGAAGCGGCCGTGCAACAGCTCGCCGGTGGCCTCGCGCCACGAGCGCGGGTCGAGCAGCAGATTGCGCGGCGTGCCGCGGCCGACGCCGAGGGCGCCGTACAGTGCGCAGTCCTCATCGCCGATCACGGTCACGTCCCAGGCGTTGTTCGACTGGCGCCAGCCATCTGCTCGGCCGGCCGATGTCGGCAGCACGACGAGCAGGTCGGCTCCGGCGGCACGAATCGCGGTCTTGGCCTCCACAACACGGCGGAGGTGGCGTTGGCACACCGGTCAACCGGGGTGGCGTGACAGATAGACGATCCACGGCCGCCCGGCGAGATCGGCGCGCGAGACGGTGCCGCCGCCGGCACGGGGGAGGGTGAGGTCGGGGAAGTCCATACGTGGACTATCGCACCGCGCGACACCGGGGGCTTGCTCTACCCGTTGACTCCCGTCACAATCATCGCTTTCGTCTGGGAGGAGGACCCCATGCAGACCCTATTGGCCCGTCGTGGCCTTGCCGCGTTGACCGTGATCGCGCTCGCCGTCGGTGCGGCGCTGCCTACGCTCGGCTCCGCCGCGAGTGCGTTGATTGGCACGTCGCAGCTGGCCAACGGGGCCGTCACGAATGCCAAGGTGCGGGCGGGGTCCCTCAAGTACGGCGTCTTCGCGAAGGGGCAGGTCGCCCGGGCGGACCTCAAAGGCATCAAGGCACACGGTGCGCTGACCGGCACGTATCCGAGCCCGGGCCTCGCCAGTGGCAGCGTCAAGGCGGGGCAGATTGCGACGGGCGCGGTGGGCAAGAGCGAGATCGCCGCCGGCGCGGTCGGCTCGGATGAATTGGCGGCGGGTGCCGTACGGGCCAGTGATATCGCGGACGGCTCGATTGGCGCGAGCAAGATCGCCGCCAACAGCATTGGCGCCGCACAGATTCAGGAGGGAGGCGTGGGGTCGAGCGAGATTCGGTCGGGCGCGGTGGGCGTGAACGAGCTCGCCGCGACGCCGGGTGCGCGTGCCTACCGCTCGGCGCCGATCACCTTGGCGAGCGGGGTGCTCACGACCATTCCGCTGACCGACGTGGACTTCAACCGCAACGACGTCTGGGCGACGAGTCGTCCGGCCAGCTTCGTGGCCCCCGTTGCGGGCATCTACATCGCCACCGCCAGCGTGGTGTTTCAGAGCAATGGATCAGGGACGCGGAGTCTCTGGATCGCGCCAGCCGGTGCGCCGAACGATCCGTACAACGGCGAGCAGCAGAGCGCCGTCACGGAGGGCGGGCAGTCGGGAGAGCTGACGGTGACTGCGATTCTCCGGCTCGGGGCCAATGAGGCCGTATCGATGGTTGCGCGGCAGAATTCAGGCACCGACCTGCAGGTGCTCGGGCTGGGGGAGCGGACCTCGTTCTCGCTGCAGTTTGTGAGTCCCTGAGCCAAATTCTGTGCGTGTCCGACGGGGTCTCTACAACTCGCGTACACGGTTCGGCAGAGCGAAAGCGACGGCACCCAGCAGAATGCTGGTGACAGCACCCCCGCGGGGTGACGGTTGTCGTTTGGCGCTTTCGGCCAGATGCCCTAGAGTCCCCGGGCTGCGGCTACGGCCGCGCATGTCAACGTGCGCCCTCGGGCGCCCAACGGAAAGCGGACTCCGGAGTCCATGCCCACGATCAACCAGCTGGTTCGCAAGCCGCGAACCCCCGAGATGGCCAAGACGAAGACCCCGGCGCTCAAGGGTGCCCCGCAAAAGCGCGGCGTCTGCACGCGCGTCTACACGACGACCCCGAAGAAGCCGAACTCGGCTCTGCGCAAGGTTGCTCGCGTCCGCCTCTCGAACGGCATGGAAGTCACCGCCTACATTCCCGGCGTCGGCCACAATCTGCAGGAGCACAGCGTCGTGCTGATCCGCGGCGGCCGCGTGAAGGATCTCCCGGGCGTCCGCTACAAGGTCATTCGCGCCGCGCTGGACACCTCCGGCGTCGCCGACCGCAAGCAGGCACGCTCGAAGTATGGAGCGAAGAAGAGCTAATGCCCCGTCGCGCAGATATCACCCCCCGCGAGCTGATTCCGGACCCCGTCTACAGCTCGACCCTGGTCACACAAGTGATCAACAAGGTCATGCTGGACGGCAAGCGCTCCACCGCTGAGCGCATCGTCTACGGCGCCCTCGCGATCGTTGCCGAGAAGTCGGGCCGCGAGCCCGTCGAGGTGCTCGACCAGGCGATCAAGTCGGTCACGCCGGTCCTCGAGACCCGCAGCCGCCGCGTCGGTGGTGCCAACTATCAGGTCCCGGTCGAGGTGCCCACGCGCCGCGCCCGCACGCTGGCGGTCCGCTGGCTGGTCACGTTCGCCCGTCAGCGCCGCGAGCGCGGCTCGGACGAGCGCCTCGCCGCCGAGATTCTCGACGCGACGAACCAGCAGGGCGGCGCGTTCAAGCGCAAGGACGACATCTACCGAATGGCGCAGGCGAACAAGGCCTTCGCGCACTACCGCTGGTAACGCACATGAGCACCGTCATCGACACCCAGACCGAATCGTCCGCCCCGCGCGCCGATCAGCTGGACCTGTACCGGAACATCGGCATCATGGCCCACATCGACGCGGGCAAGACCACCGTCACAGAGCGCATCCTGTTCTACACCGGCCGCACCCACAAGTTGGGCGAGGTGCACGAGGGTGGCGCCACGATGGACTGGATGGTTCAGGAGCAGGAGCGCGGCATCACGATCACCTCGGCAGCCACGACGGCGCTGTGGAGCGGTCATCGCATCAACATCATCGATACACCCGGGCACGTGGACTTCACCGTCGAGGTGGAGCGCTCCCTGCGCGTGCTCGACGGTGCAGTCGCAGTATTCGACTCGGTCGCCGGCGTCCAGCCGCAGTCCGAGACGGTGTGGCGCCAGGCCGACAAGTACGCCGTGCCGCGCATCGCGTTCGTCAACAAGATGGACCGCGTTGGCGCCGACTTCGAGTACGTCCGCTCCACCATCGTCGACCGCCTCGGCGCCAATCCGGTGCCGATCCAGATCCCGATCGGTGCTGAGGACAACTTCCAGGGCGTCGTCGATCTCGTCCGCATGAAGGCGATCATCTTCGATCAGGACGAGAAGGGCCTTGCCTGGAGCGAGTCCGATCCCGAGGGCGACCTCCTGGCCGAGGCCGAGCTGGCCCGCCACACGCTCGTGGAGGCCGTCGCGGACCACAACGAGGACATCATGATGGCGTTCCTCGAGGATCAGCCGATCGACAACGCCGATCTTGTGGCCGCGATCCGCGCTGCCACGCTCGACCTGTCGGTCACGCCGCTGCTCTGCGGCACCGCGTTCAAGAACAAGGGCGTCCAGCAGATGCTCGACGCCGTGATCGCGTACCTGCCGAGCCCGCTCGACGTCCCGCCGGTCGAGGGCACCGTGCCCCGCACGGGCGAGACTGAGACGCGCGAGGCCACGCTGACCGCACCGTTCTCCGCCCTCGCCTTCAAGGTGATGAGCGATCCGTTCGTCGGCAAGCTCACGTACTTCCGCGTCTACTCCGGCCAGCTCAACGCTGGCTCGGCTGTCTACAACGCGTCGACGGACAAGAAAGAGCGCGTCGGCCGCATCCTCCAAATGCACGCCAATCATCGTGAGGAGCGCGAGGAGATCGGCGCCGGCGAGATCGCTGCTGGTGTCGGCCTCAAGGCCACGACGACCGGCGACACGCTGTGCGACGAGAAGCAGCCGATCCTGCTCGAGTCGATCATCTTCCCCGAGCCGGTCATCGAGGTGGCCGTCGAGCCGAAGACGAAGGCCGACCAGGACAAGCTCGCCAACGCCCTCCAGCGCCTCTCCGAGGAGGACCCGACCTTCCGCGTCAAGACCGACGAGGAAACGGGCCAGACGCTGATCGCCGGCATGGGCGAGCTGCACCTTGAGATCATCGTTGACCGCCTGATGCGCGAGTTCTCCGTCGACGCCAACGTCGGCAAGCCGCAGGTGGCCTACCGCGAGACGATCCGCAAGGCCGTCGAGAAGGTTCAGGGCAAGTTCGTCCGCCAGTCCGGTGGTCGCGGCCAGTACGGCGACGTCTGGCTCCGCGTTGAGCCGACCGAGCCGGGCGAGGGCTTCTCGTTCGAGAGCAAGATCGTCGGCGGCGTCGTGCCGAAGGAGTACCACAAGGCTGTCGGCGAAGGAGCCAAGGAGGCACTCGATTCGGGTGTCATCGCCGGCTTCCCCGTCGTCGACGTCAAGGTCGCCCTGATCGACGGCAGCTACCACGATGTCGACTCGTCCGAAATGGCGTTCAAGATCGCCGGCTCGATGGCCCTCAAGGAGGGTCTGCGCCGCGGTGATTCCGCGCTGCTCGAGCCGATCTTCGCCGTCGAGGTCGTCACGCCCGAGGAGTACATGGGCGACGTCATCGGCGACCTCAACAGCCGCCGTGGCCGCGTCGAGGGCATGGAGCCCCGCGGCAACGCCCAGGTTGTCACCGCTCGCGTCCCGCTAGCCGAGATGTTCGGCTACGCGACCGACGTCCGCTCCCTTTCGCAGGGTCGCGCGACGTACACCATGCAGTTCCTCCGTTACGAGGAAGTGCCCAAGAACATCGCCGAGACCATTACGGCGAAGGCCTAATCGGCCAGTCCCGCAACCCTGTAAACCACGAACCAACCCCTTTAGCACCACAGTCCTGGAGACCCGGAGAAGACGATGTCCAAGCAGAAGTTCGAGCGCACCAAGCCCCACCTCAATGTCGGTACCATCGGTCACATCGACCATGGCAAGACGACGCTGACGGCTGCGATCACCAAGGTCCTCGCCGAGAAGGGCGGCGGTGTCGCCCGCGACTTCGCCTCGATCGACAACGCTCCGGAGGAGCGCGAGCGCGGCATCACGATCAACACCGCGCACGTCGAGTACGAGACCGAGGGTCGTCACTACGCCCACGTCGACTGCCCGGGCCACGCCGACTACATCAAGAACATGATCACGGGTGCCGCGCAGATGGACGGCGCGATCCTGGTCGTGTCCGCTGCCGACGGCCCGATGCCGCAGACGCGCGAGCACATCCTGCTCGCCCGCCAGGTCGGCGTGCCGTACATCGTTGTCGCCCTGAACAAGGCCGACATGGTGGACGACCCCGAGCTGCTCGAGCTCGTCGAGCTCGAGGTTCGCGAGCTGCTGTCCTCGTACGAGTTCCCGGGTGACGACATCCCGGTCGTGCAGGTCTCCGCACTCAAGGCGCTTGAGGGTGACGAGAAGTGGACTGAGTCCATCGTCGAGCTGATGAACGCTGTCGACTCCTACATTCCGGAGCCGGAGCGCGACACCGACAAGCCGTTCCTGATGGCCATCGAGGACGTGTTCACGATCACCGGTCGTGGCACCGTCGTCACGGGTCGCATCGAGAAGGGCGTCATCAACGTTGGTGACGAGGTCGAGGTCGTCGGTCTGACCGACACCCAGAAGACCACCTGCACCGGCGTCGAGATGTTCAACAAGGATCTCGACCGCGGCGAGGCTGGCGACAACGCCGGCTGTCTGCTCCGCGGCCTCAAGCGCGAGGACGTCGAGCGCGGCCAGGTCCTCGCGAAGCCCGGTTCGATCACCCCGCACACCGACTTCGAGGCCGACATTTACGTCCTCACGAAGGAGGAGGGTGGCCGTCACACGCGCTTCCTGTCCGGCTACCGCCCGCAGTTCTACTTCCGCACGACGGATGTGACCGGCGCGGTTGTCCTCCCCGAGGGCACCGACATCTGCCTCCCCGGCGACCGCACCTCCATCAAGGTCGAGCTGATCCAGCCGATCGCCATGGACGAGGGTCTCCGCTTCGCCATCCGCGAGGGCGGCCGCACCGTCGGTGCAGGCGTCGTCACGAAGATCATCAAGTAACCCCTTGGCTGAGCAGAAAATCCGCATCCGCCTTAAGGGCTACGACCACCAGACGCTGGATCGGTCGGCAAAGGACATCGTCGAGACGGCGGTGCGCTCCGGCGCGACCGTCTCTGGCCCTGTCCCGCTGCCGACCGAGAAGAACGTCTACTGCGTGATCCGCAGTCCCTTCAAGGACAAGGATTCGCGCGAGCACTTCGAGATCCGCACTCACAAGCGGCTGATCGATATCCACAGCCCCACGCCGAAGACGGTCGATTCGCTGATGCGCCTCGATCTGCCTGCTGGCATCGACATCGAGATCAAGCTTTAACACCATGAAAGCCATCATTGGACGCAAACTGGGCATGACCCAGCTCTTCACGGAAGACGGGGCGCGGCTGCCCGTCACCGTGATCGAGGCGGGCCCGTGCCCGATCGTCGGCGTGCGCACGTCTGACGCCGACGGGTACGACGGGGTTCAGCTCGCGTACCAGGCGGTTGAGCTTGAGGACCTCTCCAAGCCGGAGGCCGGCCATCTCGCGAAGGCCGGCGTCGGGCCCCACCGTCACCTGACGGAGTTCCGCGGGACCACGGATATGAACGTGGGCGAGGCCATTACGGTCGGCGTGTTCGGGCCGGGCGACCACGTCAAGGTCTCCGGTACGAGCGTCGGTAAGGGTTTTGCCGGCACGATCAAGCGCCACAACTTCAGTCGTGGTCCGGTCTCCCACGGCTCGCACAACGTGCGTGCCCCGGGTTCGATCGGTCAATCGGCGTGGCCGTCGCGTGTCTTCAAGGGCAAGCGCATGGCGGGCCAGATGGGCAACAAGCGCATCACGCAGCGCGGCCTGACGGTGATCGATGTCGATCCGAGCCGCAACGTGATTCTGGTGTCCGGCGCCGTGCCGGGCCCGAAGGGCTCGCTCGTCGAGATCCGAGAGGACGTCCACTAATGGCGCTGACTGCTCCCATCATCGGCGGCAAGGGCACCGTCAACCTTCCCGATGCCGTCTTCGGCGTCGAGGTTGCGCCCGGCCTGCTGCACGAGGTCGCCAAGGCGGAGGCCGCTGGCCGCCGTCAGGGCACCCACGCGACCAAGTCGCGCGGCATGGTCTCGGGCGGTCGTGCGAAGCCGTTCCGCCAGAAGGGCACGGGTCGCGCTCGCCAGGGTACGACGCGCGCCGCACAGTTCACTGGCGGTGGCGTGGTCTTCGGCCCGCAGCCCCGCTCGTACGCCGTCAAGGTCAACAAGAAGGCGTACAAGAAGGCCCGCTGCATGGGTCTCAGCCAGCATGCCGGCAACGGCTCGCTCGGCATCTTCGAGGCCGGCGCGTTCGACGCGCCGAGGACGAAGGACGCACTCAAGCTCGTCGAGGGCTGGAGCGTTGCCCCTCTCGTCGTGGTCGTCGGCACCGAGGAGGAGGCTGCGGCACTGTCGTTCCGCAACATCCCGCGCTCGGCCGTCCTGACCCCGACCGAGGTCGGTCTGACCGAGCTGCTCTGGGCCCGTCGTCTGCTGATCAGCACGACGGCACTCGACGAGCTGTCCGCTTCGCTCGACGCCTCCAAGCAGAAGGACGAGGTGACGGCATGAAGTCGACCACCCCTGCAGCCCACGCGGTGCTGCTTGCCCCGGTCGTGAGCGAGAAGAGTTACTCGCTGACCGAGGACGGCAAGTACACGTTCCACGTGCATCCTGACGCCCATAAGACGCAGGTCCGCCAGGCCGTCGAGGAGATCTTCAAGGTCACCGTCGTTGACGTCCACATCATCAAGGTTCCCTCCAAGCCCAAGCGCCGCGGCATGTTCAAGGGCACGCGCCCGGGCGGCAAGAAGGCGATCGTCAAGCTCGCCGAGGGCCAGTCCATTCCGATCTTCGAGGGAGTCGCATAATGGGCGTCCGCTCGTTCCGCCCGACCTCGCCGGGTCGCCGCTTCATGACCGTCTCCGACTTCGCCGAAGTGACGAAGTCCGAGCCGGAGAAGAGCCTGCTCGCGCCGGTCCACAACAAGGGTGGCCGCAACAACAACGGCCGCATCACGACGCGCCATCAGGGTGGTGGCCATAAGCGCCGCTACCGCATCATCGACTTCAAGCGGCTCAAGGACGGCGTGCCGGCGAAGGTCGCCGCCGTCGAGTACGACCCGAACCGCTCCGCGCGCATCGCACTGCTCCACTACGTGGACGGCGCCAAGGCGTACATTCTGGCGCCGGTCAACCTCGAGGTGGGCGCGATGGTGTCGTCCGGTCCCGAGGCCGACATCAAGCCGGGTAACGCGCTGCCGCTCCTCAACATCCCGACGGGCACCACGGTGCACGCCGTCGAGCTGCGCCCCGGCCAGGGCGCGAAGATGTGCCGCTCCGCCGGCACAAGCGCTCAGCTGGTCGCCAAGGAGGCCGAGACGGCGCTGCTGCGCCTGCCCTCCGGCGAGCTTCGCCGCGTGTCCGCGCACTGCCGCGCCACGATCGGCCAGGTCGGCAACACGACGCACGAGAACGAGGTCGGCGGTAAGGCCGGTCGCGCTCGCTGGGCCGGTAAGCGCCCGGGCGTTCGTGGTACCGCAATGAATCCCGTTGACCACCCGCATGGTGGTGGCGAAGGCAAGGGCAAGGGTTCCCACCCTGTGACCCCGTGGGGCAAGCCCACGCTCGGACGTCGCACCCGCGACCCGAAGAAGGCCTCCTCCGCCGATATTGTCCGCGGCCGCCGCCGTGGGAAGGGCAGGAAGTAAATGTCCCGATCCTCGAAAAAGGGCCCGTACGTGGACGAGCGTCTCCTCAAGCGCATTGAGGAGCAGAACGCCACCAAGGAAAAGAAGATGCTCAAGACCTGGTCGCGTGCCAGCACCATCTTTCCGGAGATGGTCGGTCACACGATCGCGGTGCATGACGGACGCAAGCACGTCCCCGTGTTCGTCTCCGAGGCCATGGTGGGCCACAAGCTCGGCGAGTTCGCGCCGACGCGTACCTACCGTGGTCATCTCGCCGACAAGCAGTCGAGGCGCGGCTAATGTCTGCTGAGCGATTCTCCTACGCCAAGACCGGACTCGTCCGGGCCGAGGCCAAGCATGTGCGCTCGTCGGCGCGCAAGGCGCGTCTGGTGCTCGCGGACATCCGCGGTCGCAACGTGCTGGACGCCCGCAAGCAGCTGCTGTTCTCGCCGCGTGCCGTGGCCAAGGACATCGAGCTCGTGCTCCGCTCCGCGGTCACGAACGCCGAGGTCAACCATGGTCTCTCGCCGGACGACCTCGTGATTCACGAGGCCTTCGCCAACGAGGGCGTCACGATCAAGCGCTTCAAGCCGCGTGCCCGTGGCCGTGCCAGCCGCATCAACAAGCGCACGACGCACATCACGATCCTGCTCCGCTCGCTGACGAGCGGTGCGATCGTCGACGGCACCGAGACGGCCGCACCGGCCGCCAAGGCATCGTCGGATTCGGCCCGCGCCAAGCGCGTTGCCGCGTCGAAGAAGGCCGAGGCCAACGTCGAGACGGGTGCCACTGAGGTGGCCGAGTCGACCGACGAGAAGCCGGCCGCCAAGAAGCCTGCTGCCAGGAAGCCGGCAGCCACGAAGACCGAGGCCGCCGCCGCTGACGCGACGACCGAGAAGAAGCCGCCGGCGAAGAAGCCGGCCGCAAAGAAGCCGGCGGCCGCCAAGGCCGACGACGCCACGGCCGAAAAGCCGGCAGCGAAGAAGCCTGCCGCGAAGAAGCCTGCTGCGCCGAAGAAGCCGGCCGCTGAGAAGACCGACGAGGAGAAGAGCTAGATATGGGCCAGAAAGTTCATCCTGGCGGCCTCCGCGTCGGCATCATTCACGACTGGAAGTCGAATTGGTGCTCCGATCGCGAGTTCGCCCGCTACCTGGGGGAGGACATCAAGATCCGGGAGCACATCCACAACAAGCTGAGCCATGCGGGCCTGTCGGATATTCATATCCGCAAGGACTCGCAGAAGATCACGATCGACATCTATACCGCCCGCCCGGGCATCGTCATCGGCAAGTCCGGTGTCGAGGTCGACGCCCTCCGCAAGGAGGTCCACGCGATCACCGGCCGTGCCGTGCAGATCAACATCAACGAGATCAAGCGCCCCGAGCTCGACGCGAGCCTGATGGCGCAGTCCGTCGCGGAGCAGCTGCAGAATCGCGTGGCCTTCCGCCGCGCCATGAAGCGCTCGATGCAGTCCGCAGTGCGCTCTGGCGCTCAGGGCGTTCGCATCAAGTGCGGTGGCCGCCTGGGTGGCGGCGAGATGAGCCGCACCGAGCAGTACTCGGAGGGCCGTGTGCCGCTCCAGACGCTGCGCGCGGATATCGATTACGGCTTCGCCGAGGCCAAGACCACGTACGGCCGCATTGGCGTCAAGGTCTGGATCAACAAGGGCGAGATCATGCCGGAGGGCTTCGAAGGCCACGACCAGAACGCCACGCGTCTGGGCGAGGTCGATGCCCGTCGTCGCAAGGGTGGCGCCAAGGGTGCCATCGAAGAGCTCGGCCCCGCGCGTCCGAAGGGTCGCCGCGGCGCCCCGGGTCGCGACGGCGAGCAGCGGGGTGAGCGTGGCGCCGGCGGCGACCGTGGCGATCGTCGTCCTCGTCAGGGTGGCGGCGGTCCCGGTGGTCCGAACCAGCCGCGTCTCAGCGGTCCGTCGGTTCCGGCCGGCCGTCGCGCGCGTCCGAAGCCCGAGGCTCCCGCAGTCGAGGAGACCGTGGTCGAAGAGATCATCGTCGACGAGACGCCGGTCGCCGAGGCTGCAGTGACGGAAGCTGTCGTCGAGGAGACGGTCGTCGAGACGCCCGCCGAGACGGTGGTCGAGGAAACGGTGGTCGAAGAGACCCCCGCTGACGAGGCTCCCGCTGCCGAGGAGGGTGACTCCTGATGCTGATGCCGCGTCGCGTCAAGCACCGCCGCGTTCATCGTGGCCGCCGCACGGGGGAGACGAAGGGCCATGCCCGCGTCACCTTTGGCGAGTACGGCCTCAAGGCGATGGGCGAGGGGTGGATCACTGCCCGCCAGATCGAGGCTGCTCGTATTGCCATGACCCGCAAGATCAAGCGCGGTGGCAAGGTCTGGATCACGATCTTCCCGGACAAGCCGGTCACCAAGAAGCCCGCCGAGACCCGCATGGGTTCGGGCAAGGGCTCGCCGGAGTTCTGGGTCGCCGTCGTGCGTCCTGGCCGCATCATGTTCGAGCTCGCTGGTGTCCCAGAGCCGCTGGCCCGCGAGGCCATGCTGCTCGCCGCCCAGAAGCTGCCGATCCCCTGCAAGTTCGTGACCCGAGAAGGTGATCTCTTTGAAGGCTAGTGAGATCCGTGAACTCAGCTCGGACGACGTCGCGCGCAAGGTTGCAGAGGCGCGTCAGGAGCTGTTCAACCTGCGCTTCCAGCACGCCACCGGCGCGCTCGAGAACACGTCCAACCTGACGGGCGTCCGCCGCGAGCTTGCTCGCCTGCTGACGATCCAGGGCGAGCAGGCAGACAAGATGGAAGGTGGAGCGTCGTGAGCGACGAGAACGAGACCCCGGACGTGGAGGAGACTCCCGTGCCAGAGGCCGAGGCCGTCGCCGACGAGGCTCCCGCCGAGGAGGCTGCTCCCGAGGCTGCCGCTGAGGAGGCTGCTCCCGTTGAGGAAGCTGCCGCCGAGGCTGTCGCGGAGGAGGCTCCGGCCGCCGACGCTGAGCCCGAGGCTGCTGCTGAGGAGGCTGCTCCCGTAGAGGAGGCTGCCGCCGAGGCTGTTGCGGAGGAGGCTCCGGCCGCCGACGCCGAGCCCGAAGCTGAGCCCGAGCCGGTCAAGGAAAAGAAGAAGCGCCCGCCGCGCTCCAACCGTCCCCGTCGCGTCCGCACGACGGCCGAGGAGCGCGCCGAGCTGCGCAAGAAGTCTGCTGCTGCGCGCAAGCGCCGTCGCGGCGAGACCGGTGGGGGCGAGTACGTCCGCACGCCGGCTGCCGACAACGAGCAGGGCACGCGTCGCGAGCGCCGTGGAGTCGTCACGTCCAACAAGGGCGAGAAGACGATCACCGTCCGCGTCGACGTCCTCAAGGCGCACCCCAAGTACAAGAAGATCATGCGCCGCTCGATGACACTGCACGCGCATGACGAGCAGAACGCCGCCAACATCGGCGACACCGTTCGCGTCGTCGAGACGCGCCCGCTTTCCCGCACCAAGCGGTGGCGTCTGGTCGAGATCGTCGAGGTGGCCAAGTGATCCAGCAGGAATCCCGACTCCGCGTCGCCGATAACACCGGCGCCCGCGAAATCCTCTGCATCCGCGTTCGCGGCGGCTCGCATCGCCGCTACGCGGCCGTTGGCGACATCATCGTCGCCACGGTCAAGGCTGCGACGCCGAATGGCTCGGTCAAGAAGGGCGAGGTCGTCCACGCCGTGGTCGTGCGTACCACCAAGGCGCACCACCGCGACGATGGCACGAACATCCGCTTCGACGACAACGCCGCGGTCATCATCGATCCGGCCGGCAACCCGCGCGGAACGCGTATCTTCGGACCCGTCGCGCGTGAGCTGCGCGAGAAGAACTTCATGCGCATCGTCTCGCTCGCCCCGGAGGTGCTCTGATGAGTGGCATCGGCATCAAGACCGGTGACACCGTGGAGGTCATCACCGGCAAGGACCGCGGCAAGCGCGGCAAGGTTGTTTCGGCTGATCCCGCGACCCATCGCGTGGTCGTCGAGGGTCGTAACCTGGCTAAGCGCCACATGAAGCCCCGCCCGATCCCGGGTGGTCAGCAGATGGCACCCGGCGGCATCTTCGAGCAGGAGCAGCCGCTGCGCCGCTCGAACATCATGCTCGTCTGCCCGTCGTGTGACAAGACGACGCGCGTGGCCAAGAAGGCCGACGACGCCAAGGTCCGCGTATGCAAGCAGTGCGGAACGGAGATCGACAAGTAATGGCTGATACCGCTACCCACATCCCCCGGCTGAAGGATCGCTACGAGCGCGAACTCAAGCCGCAGCTGATCGAGAAGTTCGGCTATTCGTCGTCGATGCAGGCGCCGAGGCTGGTCAAGATCACGCTGAACATGGGCGTCTCTGACGCGAAGACCGACTCCAAAGCCCTTGATCATGCCGTCGAGCAGATGACGCAGATCGCGGGCCAGAAGCCGATCATCACGCTGGCCCGCAAGTCCATCGCCGGCTTCAAGCTGCGCGAGGGCATGCCGATCGGCTGCAAGGTCACGCTGCGCGGCGAGAACATGTACGAGTTCCTCGATCGTCTCACGACGGTTGCGCTGCCCCGCATCCGCGACTTCCGTGGCATTAGCTCCAAGTCCTTCGACGGACGCGGCAACTACTCGCTCGGCGTCCGGGAGCAGATCATCTTCCCGGAGATTGATTACGACCGGATCGACCAGGTCCGGGGCTTGGATATCACCATCACCACGACTGCGGCAACCGATGACGAGGCGCGCGAGCTCCTCACGCTCTTCGGCATGCCGTTCCGAGAGGCCTGAGAGATATGGCGAAGACTGCTCTCCGCATGAAGGCCGCTCGCCCGGCCAAGTACAAGGTTCGCGCATACTCGCGCTGCCAGAAGTGCGGCCGCCCGCGCGCGGTCTACAAGAAGTTCGGCCTGTGCCGCATCTGCCTCCGGCAGCTCGCGCACGAAGGCGTGATCCCCGGTATGACGAAGTCGAGCTGGTAGCACCATGGTCAACGATCCCATCGCAGACATGCTGACCCGCATCCGCAACGCCAACACGGCGCTGCACGACAAGGTCATCATGCCCACGTCCCGGAGTAAGCGCGAGATCGCGCGCATCCTGCTCGAGGAGGGCTACATCGCCTCCTGGTCCGAGGAGGCCGCGACCCCGCAGCCGCTGCTCGTCATCGAGCTGAAGTACGGCCGCAACCGCGAGCGCGTGATCTACGGGCTCAAGCGCGTGTCCAAGCCCGGCCGCCGCATGTACGCCCCCAAGGACCGGCTTCCCCGCGTCCTCGGTGGTCTCGGCACCGCCATCATGTCCACCTCGACCGGCATCTGCACTGCCGCGGACGCCGCCAAGCGCGGCGTCGGTGGCGAAGTGCTGTGCTTCATCTGGTAACGCCATGAGTCGCATCGGCCGCCGCATCATCACCGTCCCTGACGGAGTCACCATCGACGTCGCCCCCGGGCGCGTCACGGTCACCGGTCCCAAGGGCACCCTCGAGCAGAACATCTCGCCGGACATGACCGTCACGGTCAACGACGGCGTGATCACGATCGAGCGTCCCACCGATCGTCCGAATCATCGTGCGCTCCACGGACTCACCCGCAGCCTGCTGGCCAACATGGTCGAGGGTGTCTCCAACGGGTACGTCAAGGAGCTCGAGATCCAAGGCGTCGGTTACCGCTGTGCCGCTCAGGGCAAGAACCTGGAGCTCGCGCTCGGCTACTCCCACCCGGTCAAGTACGCCGCGCCGGAGGGCATCGAGTTCGAAGTCCCGCAGCCCACGCAGATCATCATTCGCGGCATCGACAAGCAGCGTGTCGGTCAGGTTGCGAGCGAGATCCGCAAGCTGCGTCCGCCGGAGCCCTACAAGGGCAAGGGCATTCGCTACGCGGGCGAGCATGTCGCCCGGAAGGTCGGTAAGCGCGCATGAGCAAGCTCACTCCCAAGGAAGCTCGCGATCGTCGCCATCGGCGCGTTCGCGGCAAGATCACTGGTACCGCCGAGCGTCCGCGCCTGGCCGTGTTCCGCTCGAACTCGGACGTCTACGTCCAGGTCATCGACGACGTCAAGGGTCATACCTTGGCGGCGGCCGACTCGCGCGCCGTCAAGGACGGCGACAAGTCGGCCAAGGCGAAGGCCACGGGCGTCCTGATCGCCGAGCGCGCGAAGGCCGCCGGTGTCAGCAATGTTGTGTTTGACCGTGGTGGATACCTCTACCACGGACGTGTCAAAGCGCTCGCCGAAGGTGCGCGCGAGGGAGGTCTCGAGTTCTGATGGCTAGCCGCGTAGGTACGGATGCCCAGGGCCGCGAGCTCCACGAGCGCGTTGTCGAGATCAATCGTGTTGCGAAGGTCGTCAAGGGCGGCCGCCGCTTCAGCTTCACCGCGCTCGTCGTGGTGGGTGACGAGATCGAGCAGGTCGGTGTCGGATACGGCAAGGCCAACGAGGTCCCCGTCGCGATCCAGAAGGCGATCGAGGACGCGAAGAAGAACCTCTTCACGGTTCCGCGTCACCATACGACGATCACGCACGAGATCACCGGCGTCTACGGCGCTGGCAAGGTGCTCCTCAAGCCCGCCTCGCAGGGTACCGGCGTCATCGCCGGCGCCGGCGTCCGCGCGGTGCTCGAGCTCGCCGGTCTCAAGGACGTGCTGGCCAAGTCGCTCGGCACGTCGAATCCGATCAATCTCTGCCGTGCCGCCGAGGTTGCCCTGCGCAGCCTCCGCCGCCCGGAAGAGGTCGCGGCGCTCCGTGGCAAGCAGGTCCATGAGATCCTGCCCCAGGGTGGCAGCCGCAAGAAGACCGCTGACGCGGCCGCCGCTGAGGCTGCTGCCGCTGAGGTGACCGCATGAGTTACAAGGTCACCCAGGTGAAGTCGTCGATCGGCGTCCAGAAGGAGCATCGCGGCACGCTGCGCGCGCTCGGTCTGCGCCGCATCGGCCACTCGCGTGTCCACCAGGATTCGCCGGGCCTGCAGGGCATGCTGCATCAGGTCGGCTACCTCCTGAAGATCGAGGAGGTCGACGCCAAATGAGCGAGCCCATCACCCTCAGCAACCTGCAGCCCGCACCGGGCGCCCAGAAGACGCGCAAGCGCGTGGGCCGCGGCAACGGAAGCGGCAACGGCAAGACGGCCGGTCGTGGTCAGAAGGGCCAGAAGTCGCGCTCGGGCAGCCACAACATGCGCCCCGGCTTCGAGGGCGGTCAGATGCCGCTCTACATGCGCACCGGCAAGCTCCGCGGTCCGCACATGAAGAAGTCGATGCCGATGGGCCCCTTCCGGACCCAGACGGAGATCGCCAACGTCGGTGCCATCGCGGAGAAGTTCCCCGCCGGTACCGAGGTGACGCCGGAGCTGCTCGTGCAGTCCGGACTCCTCAGCCGCATCAAGCATCCGGTCAAGATTCTCGGCGAGGGCGACCTCGGCCATGCGCTCACCATTCACGCGCACGGGTTCTCGGCTTCGGCCAAGGCGAAGATTGAGGCCGCCGGCGGTACCGCCGTGCTGATCGAGCGCTCGGCCTCGGCCGAGTCCGAGTAGGACCAGTAGGCTAGGAACGTGCTCGCCGCAGTCGCCAACGCCCTCCGGGTCAAGGAGCTTCGTAATCGCATCCTGTTTACGGCTGCGATGCTGCTGCTGTACCGGGCGGGCTCGTGGCTGCCGACGCCGGGCGTCAACACCGCTGAGGTCCAGAACCTCTTCAATGGCGGTGCGGGCTCGACGATCCTCGGCTACCTGAACCTGTTCTCCGGTCAGGCGTTGCAGAACTTGTCGTTCTTCGCGCTCGGGATCATGCCGTACATCACGGCGTCGATCATCATGCAGCTGATGGCGGTCGTCGTGCCGCGCCTCGAGGCGCTCCAGAAGGAGGGCGAGGCAGGGCAGAAGAAGATCACGCAGTACACGCGGTACCTGACCGTGATCCTGGCGCTGCTGCAGTCGATTGGCTACGTGATCCTGTTCCACAACGGCTCGGTGCTGGGCGGCACGAACTCGCTGACCAGCCTCACGCCACGGTCGTTCATCCTGATCGTCGTCACCCTGACGGCCGGCACGACCGTGCTGATGTGGATGGGCGAACTGATCACGCAGCGCGGTATCGGCAACGGTCAGTCGCTGATCATCTTCGCGTCGATCCTCACGTCGCTGCCCGTCGGCGTCCGCGCCTGGGCCAGCTCGGGGACGTTCCAGCGCTTGAGCCTGCCGATCATCGTGCTGGCGGTGATTGTCGCGGTCGTGTACGTCAACGAGGGCCAGCGTCGCATTCCGATCCAATACGCCAAGCGCATGGTGGGCCGCCGCATGACCACGGGCGGATCCACGTACATGCCGCTGCGCGTCAACATGGCGGGCGTGATCCCGGTCATCTTCGCGGTCGCCGTGCTCTTCCTGCCCCCGACGATCGGTCAGCTGGTGCCGGCGCTGAACTTCCTCGCGGATTGGTTCGCACCGACCTCATGGGCATCACTGATCCTCGAGTTCGGCCTGATCGTGATGTTCTCGTTCTTCTACACAGCGGTGCAGTTCAACCCGACGGAGCAGGCCGAGAACCTCAAGAAGAACGGCGGCTTCATCCCCGGCGTTCGTCCCGGCCGCCCCACGGCGCAGTACCTGGACCGCGTGATGACGCGCCTCACGCTGCCCGGCTCGATCTTCCTCGGCACGATCGCCATCGCACCGACCATCTTCATCAAGTACGGCGGGTTCTCGCAAGCCGTCGGCCAAGCCCTCGGCGGTACGTCGATCCTGATCGTCGTCGGCGTCGCGCTCGACACCATGCGCCAGATGGAATCGCAGGTGATGATGCGGCACTACGAGGGTTTCCTGAAGTAGTGCCGGGCGCGTACCTCATCTTCGGCCCTCCTGGAGCCGGAAAGGGAACTCAGGCGCCGCGTCTCGCAGAGCGTCTCGCGATCCCGCATATCTCCACGGGCGACATCCTGCGCGCCAACGTCAAGGGCGGCACGCCGCTGGGCGTCGAGGCGAAGGGCTACATGGATGCCGGAGACCTCGTGCCGGATGAGCTCGTCGTGCGCATGCTCGGCGATCGCCTGGCCGAACCCGATGCCGCGACCGGCTTTCTGCTCGACGGCTTTCCGCGCAACGTGGCGCAGGCCGACGCGCTCGACGCGATGCTCGTAGAGCGGGGGAGTCCCCTAGATTGCGTCCTTGTGCTCGACGTGCCCGAGGAAGAGGTGGTCACGCGCATCTCCGGGCGCCTCACCGCGCAGAACGGGCGTGTCTACCACGAGCTCTACGACCCGCCGCAGACGCCCGGTATCGACGACGATGAGGGCCTGCCGCTGATCCGCCGCGCCGACGACGAACCCGACGTGGTGCGCAACCGCTATCGCAACGTGTATCTGGCTCAGACGCTGCTGGTCCGCGCCCACTACCAGCAAGCTGGCGTGCGCGAAGTCGCGATCGACGGCATGGGTACGACCGACGAGGTCGCCGCACGGATCGACGCGGCGCTGCCCGCGTGATCCACCGGAAGTCCGCTCGCGATCTCGACCGCATGGCCGCGGCGGGGACGATCGTTGCCGAGACGCTGGCCCTCTTGGCCGAGGCCGCGCGTCCGGGCATGTCGACGCTCGATCTCGATGAGCTCGCCGAGAACCACATTCGCACCGCCGGCGGCGTGCCGACCTTCAAGGGCTACCGTGGCTTTCCTGGCTCGATCTGCGCCTCGCCCAACACGATGATCGTGCACGGTATCCCCAGTGATGAGGTGGTGCTCGCCGACGGCGACATCCTCTCCATCGACGTCGGTGTCACGCGCCAGGGCTTCGTCGGCGACTCCGCGGTGACGATCGCCATCGGCGAGGTGCCCGAGCGCACCAAGCAGCTGCTGCGCACGTGCCAGGCGTCGTTGCAGGCCGCGGTGGAGGTTTGCCAGGTCGGTGGCCGCCTCGGCGATATCGGCGCGGCTGTGCAAGGCGTGGTGGAGGGTGAGGGCTTCGCCGTCGTCCGCGATCTCGTTGGCCACGGCGTCGGCCGCTCGATGCACGAGGATCCGCAGGTCAAGAACTACGGGCAGGCGGGCACCGGGGCCGAGCTGAAGGCCGGCATGACCCTCGCCATCGAGCCGATGATCACCGATGGCTCCTACGAGATCCAGATCGACGACGACGGCTGGTCGATTTACACGGTCGATGACTCCTTGGCTGCGCACTTTGAGCACACCGTTGCCATCACGGATGAGGGGCCCCGCGTCCTGACCCTTGTGAACGGCACGTCCATCGTCAATCAGCCGATCTGATGGGTATGACGCACCTGTTCGAAATGCTCTGCTACGGTGCCCCTCCGCGCACCGGTGCGGCCATTCGGCCTGCCCTGCGCACAGTCCCGTCCGATTCACACCCGAGGGTTTCATGAAGGTCCGACCGAGCGTCAAGCCGATGTGCGACAAGTGCCGAGTGATCAAGCGCTCTGGCATTGTCCATGTGATCTGCACGAATCCCCGTCACAAGCAGCGTCAGGGGTAGTCAGTGGCACGCATCGCCGGAGTCAATATCCCTCGGGAGAAGCGCGTCGAGATCGGTCTGACGTACATCTACGGGATCGGTCGCTCGACCGCCCAGAACGTCTGCAAGGAGCTCGGGATCGAATCGCACCAGAAGGTGCGCGACCTCACGGACGAGGAAGTTGCACGACTCCGCGCGTACATCGACGCCAACGTCCAGGTCGAAGGCGACCTGCGCCGTGAGCGCTCGGCAAATATCAAGCGTCTGATGGAGATTGGCTGCTACCGCGGCATTCGCCATCGCCGTGGCCTCCCGGTCAACGGTCAGCGCACGAAGACCAATGCTCGCACCCGCAAGGGTCCGAAGAAGACCGTCTCGCGCGGCCGCAAGGGTTAAGGAAAGGACTCTCCAGCTTCATGGCACCTCCTCGTCGATCTGGTGGCAGCACTCGCGGCCGCACGCGCCGCAAGGTGCGCAAGAACGTGGCCGTTGGCCAGGCGCACATCAAGACGTCGTTCAACAATACGATCGTCGCGCTGACCGACAAGGAAGGCAACGTCCTGGCGTGGAAGAGCGCTGGCGCTGCCGGCTTCAAGGGCTCGCGCAAGTCGACGCCCTTCGCCGCTCAGGTGACCGCCGATCTCTGCGCCCGCGAGGGCATGGAGCACGGCCTCCAGAAGATCGAGGTCTTCCTCAAGGGACCCGGTTCGGGTCGCGAGACCGCCATGCGCTCCCTGCAGGCTGCCGGTCTCGAGATCATCGGCGTCCGCGACGTCTCCCCGCAGGCCCACAACGGTTGCCGCGCCCGCAAGCGCCGCCGCGTCTAGGAGCAGCTGAGTCATGGCTCGCGTTACCGATCCCAAGTGCCGTCAGTGTCGCCGTGAGGGCGTCAAGCTCTTCCTCAAGGGCGAGCGCTGTCTGACCGAGAAGTGCGCCGTCGAGCGCCGCTCGTACCCGCCGGGCCAGCATGGCCGCGGCCGCATCAAGCAGTCCGAGTATCTGCTGCAGTTGCGCGAGAAGCAGAAGGCCCGCCGCTACTACGGCGTCCTCGAGAAGCAGTTCCGCAACTACTACAAGAAGGCGTCGCGTCGCCAGGGCATCACCGGCGAGGAGCTCCTCCGCCTGCTCGAGATGCGCCTCGACAACGTCGTCTACCGTCTCGGCTTCGCCGCGTCGCGTGCTCAGGCTCGTCAGCTGGTGCGCCACGGCCACTTCCATATCAATGGTCGCCGGGTCAACATCCCCTCGTACCAGGTTCGCGCCGACGACATCGTCTCGCTGCGTCCCGGTGCAGCCGGTGAGGCCGCGGTACGCAGCGCCACCGACCTCACCGCGTCGGTTGCCAACTGGCTCCAGGCCGACCATGACAACCTCACGGGCAAGGTGCTCCGCATGCCTGACCGTGATGAGATCGATACCCCTGTCCAAGAGCAGCTGATCGTGGAGCTGTATTCGAAGTGAGCACCCGCATGCTTGAATTCCAGATGCCGCAGATCACCCACGAGGAGGTCTCGGCGACCGAGGGCGTTTTCGTCGTCGAGCCGCTTGAGCGTGGTTTCGGTTACACGTTCGGCAATTCGCTTCGTCGCGTTCTGCTCTCCTCGCTTGAGGGTGCAGCCGTCACCAGCGTCCGCATTGAGGGCGCGCAGCACGAGTTCACGACGGTGCCTGGCGTCCGCGAGGACGTCACGGACATCATCCTGAACCTCAAGGGCCTGGTCCTGCAGATCGACGGCGACGCGCCAGAGATCGAGGCCGACATCGTCAAATCCGGCCCCGGTGTTGTCACCGCTGCCGACATCGCGGTCGCCGGCCCCGTCGAGATCCTCAACAAGGACCTCGTGATCTGCAACCTCGCCGCGAAGTCGAAGCTGGAGATGTCGCTGACCATCGGTCGCGGCCGCGGCTACGTGCCGGCCAGCGAGAACAAGGACTTCGAGTCCACGATCGGCGTCATTCCGGTCGACTCGATCTTCTCGCCCGTCCGCCGCGTGACCTACACGGTCGAGCCGGCCCGCGTCGGTTCCGACACGGACTTCGACAAGCTCACGCTGCACGTGAAGACGAACGGCGCGATCGATCCCAAGGAGGCCGTCACGGCCGCCGCGGAGATCCTGATCCGTCAGCTCAACATCTTCGCCAACATGGACACGGCCGAGCTGGCCCGCAGCCTTGAGCGCGCGGTGCCGGAGTTCGACGTTGCGCCGACCAACGGCATGGAGCACATCCTCATCGAGGAGCTCGAGCTAGGCGTTCGCTCGTACAACTGCCTCAAGCGCGTTGGCATCGAGACGGTTGGCGACCTCGTCGCCAAGTCGGACCGTGATCTCGCTGCGATCCCGAACTTCGGGCGCAAGTCGATCGACGAGATCCGCGCCGCCCTCGGTGCCCATGGTCTGCGCCTGCGCGGAGACGAGGGCTAGCAATGCGGCATCAGCGCAAGGGACGCACCCTGGGTCGTGACTCGGCCCATCGCAAGGCGCTCTACTCGAACCTGACGGGTTCGCTGGTCGAGCACGGTCGCATCACGACCACGCTGGCCAAGGCCAAGGAAGTCCGCCCGATCGCCGAGAAGATGGTTACGCTCGGTAAGCGCGGCGACCTGCACGCTCGCCGCCAGGCGAAGGCGTATCTCCGCAGCGGCGACGTCGTGCACGCGCTGTTCTCGGACATCGCGCCGCGCTTCACCGAGCGCCAGGGTGGCTACACGCGGATCGTCAAGCTCGGCCCGCGCTCCGGGGATAACGCCGAGATGGCGATCCTCGAGTGGGTCGACTGAGCAACCCTCGTTCGATGAGCGCCAGCGACCGCATCTCGGCAGGTCCGGTCACGATCCCGCGCATTCCCGGCTGGGAAGACCGCACCGTGCTCACGCTTGTCGGTCCGGCCACGGAGGGCGCACAGCCGAATGTCGTCGTGACGCGCGAAGCGCTGTGCGACAACATGGGTCTGGGCGGGTTCTCGAGCGGCTGGGTCCAGAAGCTCGCGGACCAGGTGCCGGTCCAGGAGAAGAAGGACATCGAGCACATCGAGATCTCCGGGTCGCCTGCGCATCTCCGCGTCGTCGAGTGGGAGGCCGCGGGCCTGCGTCTGCGCCAGATGGTCGGCCTCACGACGGTGGCCGGTGACGGCTACGCCATCATCTGCACTGTGCCTTCCGCGATCTACGACGACATTGAAGATCAGTTGCGCTCGGTCATCGAGGGCACGCAGATCGACGCCAGCCCGGCCGACGCCTAGAGCAGCGCGATGAGCGTGCCTGTCGGCGGTCGGAGCCTGATCGAGCACGGAATGCCGGGGCAGAACGCGCCGGCTGTCGGCCGCTTCACCGCGCTGCTCCTCCTGGTACGCGTCCTGACGGGCGCCGTTGCCACCATCGTCGCCGTGCGCGATGGCCTTGGGCATGCCGCGATTGTGCGGCACGCCGCCGACTGGTCGCTGCCCGTGCCGTCGGTCACGGTCTGGCTCGGGACCCTCCTGCTGCTCGTGTTCGGCATTGGCCTGCTTCTCGGATTGGCCAGCCGAGTCTGCGCACTCGGGCTCCTGATCGTCCTGCTCGTGATCATCGCCACGGCCGGCCGTGTCGACGGCGGTCTGCCGCTGTACGGCGCCGCACTGCTTGCCCTCGGCTGTCTGATCGTGATCGCGCGGGGCGGTGGTCGACCGCAGTTGCTCGACCGCATCGATCCGCGCGCATGGTGAACACGCGACTCCACGTCGCCTACGACGGTACGGCCTTCAACGGCTGGGCGTTCCAGCCGGGTGCGCGCACCGTTGAGGGAGAGATGCTACGAGCCGTAGACGCGCTCCACGACGCCCGTGACGATCTCGTCGTGGCGGGGCGGACGGACTCTGGTGTGCACGCGACGGGCCAGGTCGTGAGCCTCAAGCGTGAGGGGGGTCCACCGACGGCATCACTGCAGCGGGCACTCAACGACCTGCTGCCGCCCGACGTCGCGGTGCTCGGGGCCGAGGACGTTGACGACGCATTCAGCGCCCGCTTCTCCGCGCGGAGCCGGTCCTACACCTACGACGTGCGGCTCGGACCGTTACGCGATCCGTTGCGGAGTCTGCGCGAACTCCATGAGCCGCGCCGTCTCGACCGCGCGCTGCTCGACCGCTTTGCCGCCGAACTCGTCGGCACGCACGACTTCACCGCCTTCACGCCGGCGGAGACCGAGCACCGCAGCTTCACGCGCACGATCCATACCGCGCGGTGGGTGGACACCGCTGCCGGGGTGCAATTCCAGGTGACGGCCAATGCCTTCCTGCGGCACATGGTGCGCACGCTCGTCGGCACGATGATCGTCACCTCGCGGGGTGACAGCGGCACGGACCCTGAGAGCTTCGCGCGTCTGCTCGAGGGACGCCCGCGGGAGGATGCGGGCTGGACGGCGCCGCCGCACGGGCTCTGCCTCGTGCGCGTCGACTACTGAGCGTCAGACGTACCAGAAGGCGAGCGCGGCGATCGCGTAGATCGCGAGCAGCTCGAGCCCTTCGAGCCACGTTGCCTTGCCGCTGACGGCGATGAAGGCAGCGACGACGGCGGCGGCGATCAGCACGGCGATCTCGAGCGCGCCAAACGCGAGCGTCAGCTCGTGGCCGAACACGACGCCGGCGCCCACTGCGACGGCCGTGACGGCGAGCGCGACCTGGAGCGCGGAGTTGAAGGCGATGCCCATCGAGAAGTCGAGGTCGCCCTTCGCCGCGATCTTGACCGCCGCAAAGTGCTCGGCGATGTTGCCGACGAGCGGCACGACGATCAGGCCGATGAAGACGGGGGAGATGCCGGTCTGCTCAATCGTGGGCTCGATCGCGCCCACGAGGAACTCGGACAGGACGCCGGTGATGATCGCGGAGATCGCGAGCACAGCGAGCGCCAGCGGCGTCGACCACGTGGCATGCCCGGTCGCTGCGCCGGATTCGTCGGGTGATCGGAACGCGTGGAGGAGGTAAGCCCCGTAGAGCACCAGCATGACGATCGCTACGCCGTGGGAGAGGTTGACGCTCGATGACGCGGGAATCTCCGCGAGACCGTCGAACAGCGTGGGCAGCGCGAGCGCGGCAGTGGCGAGCAGCAGCATCGTGGCGTTGACGCCCGCCACGGTCGCGTTGAAGCCCTGGCGCCCGTTCTTGATGCCGGAGACCAGCAGCGAGGCACCGAGGATCAGCAGCACGTTGCCGATCACCGAGCCGATAATGGAGTAGCGCGCGACGTCGATGAGTTCGCCGCCCTGACGAATCGCGAGCACGACGATGATCAGCTCGGCGGCATTGCCGAAGGTGGCGTTGAGCAGCGCCGAGATGCGCGGACCGGCGGCTTCGCCGGCCTGCTCCGTGGCGAGACCGAGGACGTGGGCCATGCCCGCCACCGCGATACCGGCGACGACGAAGATCAGGACGCTGTTGGCGTGGGCGAACTCGAGCACGAAGGCCAGCACGGCAATCGCACCGATGATCACGAACTGAATCCCCTCAGAGCGGGTGATCCCGGGCTTCTTGGCACCTTCCGTCACCGAGGCAGCATACGTGGAGCGGTATCGTGGGGACTGCATGCGCGTGCTCCTGACGAACGACGACGGCATCGATTCGCCGGGACTCCACGCGCTGGCGCGTGCGCTGTCGACCGTGGCCGACGTCATGGTGGTGGCGCCGGCCGAGAATCAGAGCGCCGTGGCGCGCAGCATCACGATCCGCGGGACGCTTGAGATCGACGAGCGCGAGGTCGAGGGTGCGACCGTCGCGTACGCCGTCAGCGGTACGCCGGTCGACTGCGTGCGCTTCGCTGAGGCCACGGAGCCCGGCCCGAGCTTCGACCTCGTCGTGGCCGGTGCCAACCTGGGGCTCAACCTCGGTGACGATGTCACCTACTCGGGCACCGTTGCCGCGGCCATGGAGGGCGTCCTGCTCGGCACGCCGGGACTCGCCGTGTCGCAGCAGTCCACCGGCGGCGAGCTCCACCACACGCGCGACGGCCAGTACGAATTCGCGACGGCCGAGCGCATCGTGCCGCGCCTCGCCGAGCTGCTCGCCTCAGGACAGCTTGGGCGCGACGTGCTGCTCAACGTCAACTGCCCGACCGGTACGCCGCAGGACATCCGCGTCTGCAAGTTGGGCCGCCGCATCTGGGCCGACCAGATCGAGCTCGCCGAGGAGCACGAGGGCAAGCGTCGCTTCCGTCTCTACTCCGGCGATGCCGACTACCACCGCGCGCCCGGCACCGACTTCGAGGCGATCGCGGAGGGCTGCGTCGCGCTCACCGCGTTGCACGTGGACCTCGAGCACCCCAACAGCGCCGTGCTGCTGCGTGGCGTGCAGGGGCTCTTGGCAGGGCTCTAAGCCGAACCTCAGATCGCGGCAGTCGCGACCGACGGTGCGATCGCGACGACGACCTGGAGAACGGATCCTGAGGCGGCCGTCCGCGGCGTCAGCGTCCACGGCAGCGTGCTCGCCTGGTCGAAGATGTTCGACCCGAGCCCGGGGGAGCCACCGGTGGGTCCGACGCCGTCATCCACGATCGTGAGCGCGATGTTGCCGTCATCACGCAGCGCGAGCGTGACGTCGACGGTGTTCGCCGAGCCGTGGCGCATGGCGTTGGCCACGCCCTCCTCGACGAGCAGGCAGATATCGGTGATGCGCGATGGCGGCAGCAGCGGGATCGGCTGCCTGATCTCCACCGTGATCTTGGCGATGCCCTGCCAGAGTGCCGTGACCTGATCGATCGCGGCCGCGAGCTCCGTTGCCGGCGACGGCAGCACCTCCGGCAGGAGCAGGGCCTCACGGGCCTGCTCGAGTGCCCGGTCGAACCCGGTCGGATCGCCTGCCCGTTCGGCCTGTTCGATGGCGAGGGCCGACGCCAGCAGCCGCGACTGCAGCGTGCCGTGCACGTAGCGGGCCAGCGTGCGACTTGCCCGGACCAGTTCGCGATTGCGCGCCTGCGCCTCGGTCTCCGTCGCGTCGACGGTTGCGTGGAGCCGCTCGATGATCGTCTCCTGAGACAGCTCCGAGGCCATCGCGGCGTTCACCAGCACGACGACGAGCAGCGACACGATCACGATGAAGCTCACCGATCGGCCGTTCAACTCGCTCGCGACGTACGGGTGAAAGAACTCGGATCGCACCAGCGAGATGAGGATCGTGGCCATCACGGCCAGCGGAATTGCGATGGCGGCGATGCCGCTGATGCGCCGCCCGATGCTCGCGATCGCGGTGAGGGCAAGCCAGACGGCGCCGAACTGCACGGCGACGGTGCCCACGACGAGCAACAGCGTCGCCAGGACGCCATCAACACCCGCCTCGTCGCGGCGGAGGTAGATGACAAAGGTCCCGGCGACCAGCGCCGAGGCTGCCGCAGTCTCACGCGGCCAGAGTGGGTGTGCACGCACCGTTGCGATCAACACCCGGAGAAACCGCGTCTCGGGCAGGAACGTCGTCGCCTCGGTCGCCTCAAGCCGATGGCTCAGCGATCGCAGGGGGCCAACGGCCGTCGCGCGCAACGCGTCGGCGAGCGCAAGCCGACCATCCGGTGAGTGGGCGTCGGGCGTCTCCTCCATCTGCTGGCGGGCCGAGTCGGTCGCGGTCAGCACCTCGGACAGCAGCGCATGGTCGATCGCCTCCCCGAGCGCATCCTGCTGCAATTGCTGGTGGCGTAGATCAACCAGCATCGCCATCAATTCCGCCTCCAACCGCCGATGCGTCGAGACCGACTCCGTGACGGCGTTCATCACGAGAATCGTGAGCGTCGTTGCGAGGGTAGTGGCAAGCAGCTGTGATCCCGCTGCGAAGCCGTTATCGACGCCACCGGGGTTCGCGATTGGCATGAAGGCGGCGGTCCGCACGAGCGCCACGCCGATAGCGAGCAGGATGGACGTGCGCAGGCGGAGGTCGCGATCTGCAGGGCGAAGTCGTCGGATGACGAGGAAGAGCGCGCCCGTCAGCAGCGTCATCGCCACAACGGCGAGGCCACCGTCGATCGCGCCACCGACCGTCGCGACATCCACGTCGGAGGCGAGCGCCAGCGCGAAGAACGACGTCGCGCAGAGCACGATCCAGACGGGCAGCGAGAAGGCAGCGGGGCCACCGAGCCTGCGCCGCAGGGTCACCCGCTACACCTCGTCGCGCACAGGTGCGCCCGTCAGGTTGAGGTACGCGCGCGTGATCTGCACCCGAAGGTTCTGATCCGACGTGCTCGTGATGCCGAGCTGGCGGGCCGTACGGTGCACCAGCTTCTCGATCGCACCCTCCGTCACCACCCGCTCACGCGCGATCGAGGCATTCGAATGCCCCTCTGCGACCAGGCGCATGACCTCGATCTGGACCTCGGTCAGACCCGCGGTCGTCCCCACTGCGCCCACCAAACGCGGTGCGGCAGGCGCGACGGTGCCGACGCGCTGCTGCGCGTTTCGCAGTGCCTGTGGCAGGGCATCGCTATCGCTGAGCTCGCGCTTCACGAGGTAGATGACGTCGTCGGGGAGCGTGTCGTAACTCTTGCGAATCAGGCGTGGATCCTCATAGGTCGTCAGAATCACGATGCCGATGCCCGGGTGCTCCCGACGCAGCGCCTGCGCGAGATCGATACCGCTGGGACCGCCACCCAGGTCGAGATCGAGCAGAGCAACATCCGGAGGATCGTTCGCGGCGATCGCCATCGCGTCCGACGCCGTCCCCGCATCACCAACGATCGTGACGCCGTGGAAGCGCAGGGCATCGCAGACCGTCGTCCGGGTGAAGGTGTCGTCCTCGACAACGAGGACACGCAGGTCGGTCATGGGCATGGTCGCTGCTTCCGTCACGGGCGCCGCGAGGCGGGCGACCGCACACCAAGATGGTTGCAGGTGCGCGGCGTTGGCGTGAGGCGCGCGTCGGTGTGTGCAGGTAGCCCGACACTCCGGGGTGTGGGCGGGAGCGCCCGGATCTGCCGCTCGTGCCCGCGTCTTCAGGGGAGCTGCGCTGCGCACAGCTCGCTGAAGAGTGACCCTTCAAGTGGGCGGCGCCTGCGGCGTCACCCACTTGTCTACTAATCGCTCAGGGGACCCCGCTTCGCGGGGATCTCTGAGCGAGGCGCGATCACCAGAGAGCGGAGACGGCTGAGCGGATCTGCCGCCTAGTCGTCCTGCCACGCATTCGGTGTCGAACCGGATTGCTCCTCGACAACGAGATCTAGGCGGGATGGCGGCGGCAGATCATCCCGCTCCTCGCCGTCGAACCGATGCTCTCGGAGCAGCACTTGGGCAACACGCAGGCGGTCGATGGCAGAGGGGGCGGCGGCGCCGAGCAGTTCGCCGCCGGCCAGCCAGTCACAGATCTCGTCGAGGAGATCGCACGAGGCGATCAGGCAGGCACCGGCGGACAGCTCGGTCTGGTTACCCGTGGCCTTGGTGACGAGAGCGGCGGCGAGCTCGTCACCATCGCTCCGAAGAACATCGCCGCGGCGGGTCTTCCAGGCTGCGCCCGTGACAGGAGCGGCGAGCAGCCGCGCGGCCTGCGCCTGCGCCATCGCCAACCGGGCCTGCGGCCCGCGCAGGCGCCCCTCGCGGAGCAGCCGCTCAACGCCGAGGATCAGCAGGAGCCCGAACGCCGTGCGGCGGCGGCCGCGCTCGATCACCGGCGAAGGCGCCGACCAATAGATCTGGCGCTGCAGGGGAGTGAGGGACGAGTTCGGCATCGAGGAAAGCGTAGACCGGTCTGACCTACCTTTCGATGGCGGAACGTCGTTGGATGGGCGCGCTACGTTCCTTGCATGCATGCGCTCCGCTGGCCCGTCGTTCTCTTCGACCTCGATGGCACCGTCCTCGACACCGTCGAACTGATCCGCGCGTCGCACGAACACGCGCTGCGTGAGGTGCTGGGGGAGGCGCCGTCTGACGACGAGATCATGGCGGGCATCGGCACGCCGCTGATGGAGCAGATGGAGAAGTTCAGCCCGGCGAACGCGGAAGAGCTGTTCCATACCTACCGTCGCTGGAACCACGCCAACACGGCACGGCTGATCCGGCGCTACGACGGCATGGAGGAACTGCTCGTCGAGCTCGAGAACGAGGGCGCGCGACTCGGCATCGTCACCTCCAAGATGAAGGACGCCGTCGATCTCGCCTGGGACGCCTTGCCGTCGCCGATCGTCTGGGACGTGATCATCACGATCGAGGACACGCCCGTCCACAAGCCGCACCCCGCGCCGGTCCTCAAGGCGCTGGAGAAGCTCGGCGCAACGCCCGAACAGGCCGTCTACATCGGCGACTCGCCGTTCGACCTGCAGTCGGCCAACGCCGCCGGCTGTGCCGCGATCGGCGTCACGTGGGGCGTCTTCAACCGGGAGACGCTCGCCGCCGAGAACCCGCTTGCCATTGTGGATACGCCTGCCGAGCTGCTCGAGGTGCTGGCCGGGTGAGCGCGCAGCGCGTCGAAGAGCTAACGGCGCAGTTGCGCGCCTGGGACCAGGCCTACTACCTGCAGGACGCGCCCGTCGTCGACGACGCCACCTACGACGGCGCGCTCCGCGAGCTGCGCGAGCTCGAGGCGGCCGACCCGTCGCTGGTGCGCCCCGACTCGCCCACCCAGCGCATCGGTGGCGGCGTCTCCGGCGGGTTCACCGAGGTGCGTCACCTCTTGCCGATGCTCTCGCTCGCCAACGCGCGCGACGATGACGAGTTGCTGGCCTGGGATCAGCGCCTGCAGAAGCTCCTGGAAGCCGCAGGGCACAAGGGCGAGCCGGCGTTCGTCGTGGAACCGAAGATCGATGGCCTCGCACTCTCGCTCGTGTATCGCGACGGCCTGCTCGAGCGCGCCGTCACGCGCGGAGATGGCGAGGCCGGCGAGGACGTGACGGCCAACGTGCGCACGATCCGGGCCGTCCCGCTGTCGATCGACGATCCCGACCCGCCGGCACTGATCGAGGTACGCGGCGAGTGCTACATCCCGCTGGAGGCGTTCAAACGTCTCAACGAGGAACGTCTGGACGCCGGACTCCCCGTCTACATGAACCCGCGCAACACCGCGGCTGGCTCGCTCCGCCAGCTTGACCCCGCGATTACCGCGGAGCGGCCGTTGGCGTTCTGGAGCTATGCGATCGGCGCGCTCGAGGGCATCGAATTCCACTCGCACCACGAGGCGCTGCAGTGGCTCGCGGCGCGCGGCTTCCCCGTCAACCCTCGGATCACGACGATGACCGGCATCGAGGCCGTGCGCGAGGCGTGCCACGCCATCGAGCACGATCGCGAGGCGCTCGGCTACGACATCGACGGCGCGGTCGTCAAGGTCGATAGCCTCGCGCTGCAGGCAACGCTCGGCTCCGTCGGTCGCGACCCGCGCTGGGCGATTGCGTTCAAGTTCCCGCCGACGACGCGCACGACGAAGCTGCTCGGCATCGAGATCAACGTGGGGCGCACCGGCGCGCTCAACCCGTTTGCCGAGCTCGAGCCCGTCGAGGTTGGCGGCGTCGTCGTGCGGCACGCCACGCTGCACAACGAGGAAGACATCAACCGCAAGGACATCCGCGTCGGCGACACCGTCATCGTGCAGCGCGCCGGCGATGTGATCCCGCAGGTGATCGGCCCCGTGCTCGAGGATCGAACGGGCAACGAGCCGGTCTTCAAGATGCCGGCCGACTGTCCCGCGTGCGGCGAGCCGGTCGTCAAAAACGAGGAGGACGCGAAGCACTTCTGTGTCAACCCGCGCTGCCCGAGTCGCGACGTCGAGGGCATCAAGCACTTCATCTCGCGTAGTGCCATGGACATCGACGGCGTCGGCGAGAAGCTCGTCGATCGCCTCTACGAGCTCGAGCTCGTACGGCGTGCGAGTGACCTCTACGCATTGACGGTCGACGATCTGCTGCCGCTCGAAGGCTTCCAGGAGACGTCGGCCAACAACACGATCGCGGCGATCGCGGCGTCGAAGGCGCGTCCCTTCGGCAACGTGCTGTTTGGCCTTGGTATCCCGCACGTCGGGCTCGTCACCGCGCAGTCGATCGCCCGGGCGTTTGGTTCGATGGAGCGGTTGCTCGAGGCGGGGGCAGAGGAGATCGCCGAAGTCGAGGGCGTCGGCCCGATCATCGCCGAGGCCGTTGCCGGCTGGTGCGCGGATCCTGAGCGGCAGGCTGAGGTTGCGGCGCTGCAGGCGGCGGGGGTCACGCTCGAGCTGGCTGCCGATGAGCTACCGGTCGAGGATGGGCCACTGAGTGGCATGACGATCGTGGTGACCGGCACGCTCGAGGGCTTCAGCCGCGATGAGGCCAAGGACGCGATTGAGCGCCTCGGGGGGAAGACGACCGACTCGGTCTCGAAGAAGACGTCGTACGTCGTCGTCGGTGCCTCGCCGGGCTCGAAGGTCGCGAAGGCCGAGAAGGCCGGCGTGCCGATTCTCGACGAGGCGGGGTTCCGGGAGTTGCTCGGACTCTGACGGCTAGAGGAAGCTGATCGTGACGGTGCGTACGCCCCAGCGCCCGGCCGCTCGATCCGTCTTGACCCAGACGTCGATAAACGCACCCTTGACTGCGCCACCGATGTCGGCCGCCAGACAGGTGCCGTAACCGGGGACGCGGAAGCGCGTTCCGAGCGGGATCACGTCGGGGTCGACGGCACAGATCCCGTGTCGTGTCTTCGTGCCGGTGTACGTCGGCTGGTGGCCCGCGTAGGCCGTGGCCTTGACCCGCAGGGTATCGCCGGGCTGGTGCGCCCACGCCGTGGCTGTACTCATCGCACACCCCACTAGGGCGAGGAGCAGCAGACGCGCGAGCCTGACGGCAGGACGACGCATGCGCCCAAGGTATCAGTCGTGCGCGGGCACGATGAAGCCGTCCGCATCGATGCGCGCACCGATCGCCGTCTCCGTGCCAAGTGGCCCCGTCGCAATGCCGGCCGGCCCCCGTACGACCAGGCGCTCGTGCTCGATCGTCGCCGTGTGCTCAGGCAGCGCCAGGCCGTAGGCGTCGAGGCGATGCCGGTGCGGCTGGTTGAGCGCCGCGGGGACGATCAGGCGCGGATCGCTGATCGCGTGCAGGACAGCTGTCCCGCTGAGGTGAAGTTGGCCGCAGAGCTCGGCGTCGACGAAGCCGTCGGGGACGAGCAGACAGCGCGCCGGTGGGGCGGTGCTGTTGCGGCCGAGCCGGCGCGCGAGGCCGGCGAGGAAGCGCGGCCCGCTCGCGCCCGGTTCGGGCAGCTCGCTGACATCTGCGACAGAGGCGACGATCACGCCCGGCCGGATCATGGGCGCATCGCCGAGTTCGCCCAGCGCAACCGGCGCGCCCGCCTCGATGGCGGCCAGGGCCAACGCGAGCAGCCAGGGCTCGGTCAGCGGTACGGCAATCAGCACCGGCTCATCGGGGCGCAGCAGGTCGGGGACCCGCTGGAACGACCGCATGGCGGCATGCAGCTGCTGGAGCGTGAAGCCCGTGCCGTCGACGCCGATCACGGCCAGCTGGTCGTCGCGGCGTTCCGCCGTGCGCTCGGCCAGTGCCTCGGGATGCAGCGCGGCCTGCAGGACGCCGTGGGCGGCGAGGCGCTCGAGCGAACGGCCCCCGTCCGACGTCGTGGCGCTCGGGACGGCGACCTGGTCGATGCCCGCCTGCTGGGCGAGCGCAGCGGCGCGTACGGGCGTGGCCACAAGCGCTGCGGCAAGCGGCTGCTGGGCCATGCCCAGCCGTACGGTCATGCCTGCCTCGAGCGCGGCCACCGCGAACGTGAGCGCCTCGCTGGTCGTTGCGTGCTCGAGGGCCAGCACGGTCTCGGGCGCGCGCTCGAGCTCGAGCATCGCGTTGGCGAGCTCGCGGACGCGCGTCTCGAACAGCGGTCGATCGAGTACGCGCCAGAGCGCGCCACTGCGGGTCCAGAGGGCGGGGGAGGAGTGCTGCACCTGCATGCTGCCGCGAGGGTAGCGGCTAGACGGGATTGACGACGGGGAGGAACGCCGTCGTGATGCCGAAGTGCTCCGCAGCCGCGGCGCCAAGCGCCTGGACGCCGACCGTCTCGGTCGCGTTGTGGCCCGCGGCGATCAGGTGGACGCCGAGCTCGCGCGCGACGTACGCCGAGTCCTCGCGCGGCTCGCCCGTGATGAACGCGTCGAGGCCCGCTGCGGCGGCTTGCCGAATGTCCTTGGCCGCGCCGCCCGAGACGATGCCGATCGTGCGCACCGGGTGGTCGCCACCCGACAGGACCAGCGGCGTCGAGCCGATCGCGGCGCCGAGCGACGCGGCGACGTCGGCGACGGGCGTGGGCGCGGGCAGAGCGCCCCGGACACCGAGCAGCACGCCGCCGTGCTCGCCGAACGGCGCGCGATCGACCAGCCCGACGAGATCGGCCAGCAGCGCGTTGTTGCCCAGCGTCGGGTGCGCATCGAGCGGCAGGTGATACGCGAGCAGCGAGAGATCGCCGGCGAACAGCGTCTCCAGCCGGCGGCGCTCGAGCGCGCCAATCACCTGGTCATCGCCCTGCCAGAACAGGCCGTGGTGCACGAGGAGCGCCTGCGCACCGTCGGCGATCGCGCGTTCGATCACATCGAGCGAGACCGACACAGCCGTTGCGAGGTGCGTGACCTCACCCGCGCCGACGACCTGCAGGCCGTTCGGCCCGTAGTCCTTGAACGAGCGCGCGGCGAGCGTCTCGTCCAGCCAGCTCACGAGGTCCGCGAGCCGCATGGCGCCTAGCCCGGCTCTCCCGCTCCGAGCGGCAGGCCGTCGGAGCCGGCCGGGATCGCCATCGACTCGATCTGGTCAACGAGGCGGATGCCGGAGGCATCGATCTCAAGGACATCGCCGTTCTGGCCGACATGGACGTTCTCGGCCCTCACGCCGTTCTCGATCGCGAGCTCGGCTTGGGCGCGCAGCATGGGATCTTCGCCGTGCACGGGGATGACGACGTTCGGACGCAGCATGCGGATCATCTCGCTGATCTCATCGGCGCGGGCGTGGCCCGAGACGTGGATGGCTGCGTCGTGATGCGTGACAACACGGGCGCCGCGCATGCGCAGCATGTTCTGCATCTCCTCGACGGGGCCCTCGTTGCCGGGGACGGGACGCGAGGCGTAGATGACCGTGTCGCCATTGCCAATGTGGAGATCGGGGTGCTCGCCGCGCGAGGCGCGTCCAAGGACGGCGAACTCCTCGGCCTGAGAACCGGTGCAGAGGACCATCGACTTGACGCCGGCGATGTCGCGGCGCGACAGCGTCGGCAGGTTCGTCGCCATCACCTCGTGCAGGCGCTCGGCGATCTTGACGTTGCGGCGCATGGAGCGACCGAGCAGCATCACCTGGCGGTGGGTGCGGTCGGCGGCGCGGAGCGCGTGGTCGATGCGATCGATCTGCGAGGAGAAGCTGGTCAAGATGATGCGGCCCGGCGCCTCGTCGATGACGTCGTTGAGCGGCTCGATCGTGGTGGCCTCGGACGGCGTGCGACCGGGCAGCTGCGCGTTCGTCGAGTCGCCCATCATCGCGAGGACGCCGGCGTCGCCGAGCGCGGTGAGGCGCTTGCGGTCGACCTGGCGGCGGACATCCTGGCCCGTTGCGTCGAGCTTGTAGTCGCCGGTGTGGACGATCGTGCCGAGCTTCGTGTGCAACGCGATGGCGGTGGGGTCGGGAATCGAGTGCGCCACGCGGATGAACTCCGCGGTGATCGATCCGATCTCGACCATGTCGCCCGCCTGCACCGTGACGAGGGGCGGCAGCGGTAGATCGTGCTCCGACAGCTTGGCCTCGACCATCGCGATCGTGAAGGGCAACGAGACGATGCGCCCGATCGGGGTGCCCGTGCGGATCAGGTGGGCGAGGGCCGCGACGTGGTCGTCGTGGGCGTGCGTGACGAGGACGGCGTCAACGGGCTTGCCGCGCATCACGCGCACATCAGGCAGGAAGATGTCGACGCCGAGGCCGCGATCATCGCCGTGTGGGAAGCCGATGCCGCAGTCGATCACGATGCGGACGCCGTCGTGCTCGACGACCATCATGTTCCGCCCGACTTCGCCGAGTCCGCCGATAGGGGTGATGCGAATCGGGTCCGTCACGAGAGACACGGTACCGGGAAGGGGTCCCGTGCGCGCCGGACGCAGCGCGCATGCGACAGGACGGATGCCCGGGTTCTGGCATACTCCCGATCGCTCGGGGTATGGCGCAGCCTGGTAGCGCGCTCCGTTCGGGACGGAGAGGTCCGCAGTTCGAATCTGCGTACCCCGATGAGCAGGCAGGGACGGCACCCCGAGCCGTCCCGCACCTACCCTGTGGGAATGCCCTACGGCTGGCCCTACGCGGTACTTGTCCTCTTGCAGGCGGCGGTGATCCCGCTCGTGCGTGATCCGGCGCTGTTGCCGCGCATCCCGCGCCACCCGCTACTGGGTCTGTTGCCGCTCGTTGCGATTGGTGGTGGGGTGATCGCCCTCGGGGCGATTCCCGGCGCGGTTGCGGCGGTGACTGATCTCGCGGCGATCGCTGTGCCGCCGCTCGCACTCCTGGCAGTGCTGCACGTGCGCCGCTGGGCCCTGCCCCTCGCGATCGCATCGCCGTTGTTGTGGTTGGCCGCGTGGCGGCTGCCGACGAGCGGCTGGACGCAGTTGGCCGGCGATCTGGTGATCGTGCTGGCTGGCGTCTCGCTGGGCCGCCTGACCGGCTGGATCGCGCCGCGCGCCGCGCTTGCCGTTGGTGTCCTGGTCGCCACGATCGTGGATATCTGGCAGGTGCTGACCGTGCAGGTCGGGCCCGTCTCGCAGGCGCTTGCTGCCGCCGCGCCGCCCAAGGGCCTCCCGGCGCTGCAGCAGTTGGAGATGCTCGGGGCAGGTATGGGGTGGGGCGACGTGTACCTCGCCGCGCTCGTTGGCGCGATCGTGGCGGCGAGCGTGCGGGCAACGATCACCGCGACCGTCGTGACGGCCATCGCCGGGCTGTTGCTCGGGCTCTTGTTCGGCACGCTCGACCTGCTGCCCGCGACCGTCCCGCCGGCTATCGGGATGGTGGCTGCCGGTGTTGTCGAACACCGCCGCGTCGCCGTCTGGCTCCGTACGGCGACGGACCGCCTGAAAGCCCGTAGGATGCCCGCAGACAAGGAGGCCTGACCAGCCATGGCGACCACGATCAACCTCGACGAACACCTTCTCATCGGAGGCTCCTGGATCGACGCGACGGGCGGAGCTCGCTTCGACGTCACCGACCCCGCGACCGGCAACAAGGTCGGTTCGATGCCGAACGGCACGGAGGCCGACGTCAAGGCCGCCATCGACGCCGCTGCTGCGGCGTTGCCCGGCTGGCGCGCGACGCCTGCCATTCAGCGCGCCCGCATCCTGCGCAAGGCTGCCGACCTGATGCGTGAGCGCGCCGACGAGATCGCCACCGCGATGACGTCGGAGCAGGGCAAGGCCCTGGCCGAGGCCAAGGGCGAGGTCGAGTACGCCGCCAGCTTCTTCGAGTGGTTCGCCGGCGAGGCCGAGCGCGTCTACGGCGAGATCGCTCCGCCGATGAACACGAACAACCGCGTGCTCGTCCTGCGGCAGCCCGTCGGCGTCGTCGCCGCGATCACGCCGTGGAACTTCCCCGCCGCGATGATGACCCGCAAGCTCGGCCCCGCGATGGCCGCCGGCTGCACCAGCGTCGTCAAGCCCGCCAGCGCCACGCCGCTGACCGCAGCACTCGTGCTGCGCTGCATCGAGGACGCCGGCGCCCCCGCCGGCGTGGTCAACCTCGTCACGTCGCGCGACGCCGGCATGGTCGCGAACACGATCTTCACCGACGGTCGCGTCAAGAAGATCTCGTTCACCGGCTCCACGGAGATCGGCAAGGACCTGATCCGCGCCTCGGCCGAGCAGGTCAAGCGCCTGAGCCTCGAGCTCGGCGGCCACGCGCCGTACATCATCTTCGACGATGCCGATCTCGACGAGGCCGTCGACGGCCTGATCGCCTCGAAGTACCGCAACGCCGGCCAGACCTGCGTCTGCGCCAACCGCGCCTTCGTGCAGCGTGGTGTCTACGACGCGTTCCTCGCGAAGCTGACCGCCAAGGTCGATGCCATGAAGGTGGGTCACGGACTCGCCGAGGGCACGGTGATCGGACCGCTGATCGATAGCCGCGCGGTCGACAAGGCGGACGAGCACGTGCAGGACGCTGTCGCCAAGGGTGCCAAGCTCGTCACCGGTGGGCAGCGCCTGACCGAGGGCGAGTTCGCCGCTGGATCCTTCTACGCGCCGACGATTCTCGACGGCGTTACGAAGGAGATGGACATCTTCTACGAGGAGACGTTCGGGCCGGTTGCCGGTCTGACCGTCTTCGACACCGAGGACGAGGTCATCGAGCTCGCGAACGACTCGATCTACGGTCTCGCGTCGTACTTCCACACGAAGGACTACGCACGCCTGATGCGCGTCGCCGAGCGCCTCGAGTACGGCATCGTCGGCGCCAACGCCGGCATCATCTCGGCGGCCAACGCGCCGTTCGGCGGCGTCAAGCAGTCGGGCTACGGTCGCGAGGGCGGCTCCGTCGGTATCGACGAGTACCTCGACGTCAAGTACGTCCTGATGGGCGGCGTGGGGACGGTCTGATGCGCGCGGTTCGCCAGCACGCGTACGGCGACCCGCTGGTCGTCGAGGAGATCGATCAGCCGGTGGTCGGCGCGGGCGAGTCGCTCGTGACGATCGCCTACGGCGCGATCAACCCCCTCGACGTGTGGATTGCCAACGGTGCGGTGGCAGCGGCCGGTCCGCTCCCGCGCACCCCGGGCTGCGAGGGTGTCGGCACCACGGCCGATGGCACGCGCGTCGCGTTTCGCGGCGCGGGCTGCGGCCTCGTCCGTGATGGCTCGTGGGCCGAGCAGGTCGCCGTGCCGAACGACGCGCTGGCGACCATCCCGGATGGCTGCTCCGACGCCCAGGCGGCCGCACTGGGTATCCCCGGTGTAACGGCGCTCGACTGCCTCGCGGCTGCGGACGTTGGTGCTGGCTCGACGGTGCTGATCCTCGGTGCCTCCGGTGGCGTCTCGTCCATCGCGATGCAGCTCGCCAAGGCGCACGGCGCGCGCGTGATTGCGCAGACGTCGTCGCCGAACCGCGTGGGGCAGATCTCGCGCTACTGCGATGACGTCATCGTTGCGGCTGCCGACGCGCTTGAGGCCGAGATTCGCGAGGTCGCGCCCGACGGCGTCGACGTGATTCTCGATCCGCTGGCCGGGGCATTCTCTGAGCCGTGCATCAAGCTGCTCGCACCGAACGGCACGCTGGTGCTCTACGGCGCGAGTGCAGGTGCGCCCTTCTCGTTTGCGCCGCAGGAGATGTACCGCAAGAACGCCAAGGTGATCGGCTACAGCGGCCTGCCCGTCGCGCCGGAGGTGACCGCCCGCTCGATGGAGGCGCTGTTCGCGCTCGTGGCGGCTGGCACGCTCGAGGCCGTGATCAGCGACGAGCTTGCCTTTGAGCACGTCAACGAGGCGATCCAGCGCATCATCGACAATCGCGCTGGCGGCAAGCTGCTGTTGAAGCCGTAGACGACGTGAACACCTCGAGGTGGCTCGGTCGGCAACGAACGATTCACCTCGAGGTGCTCACGTCGCCTCTGTGGATCAACGTCGTCAGCAGTGGCGTTGACTGCCTGTGTCCTTGAATCCAGGCGACGCGATGACCTCGAGGTGAATTGGCCCTTTCGGACCGAGCCACCTCGAGGCCTTCGCGTCGTCAGTCGCGATCAACCAGGAGTCGTGCGACGTCTGCCGCGCGGTGCAGGCTGGCGGTTACCCGGTCTCGTCGGTCACGGCCGTCGCGCGCCGCCGTCGGCAGATCGCTACCACGATCAACCGCCAGCCGACAAACCCGACGGCGAGCGCGATCGTCGCGACGATGATGAACGCGCTCTCGGGCGCGCGGCCCTTCTGGATCGTGCGGATGCCCATGCCGATCACGATCGTCAGCAGCCAGACGGGAATGATGCGCGTCAGCGAGCGCGGCGCGCGCGCCAGACGGAGCGCCAAGGCCCCGACGACGTACCCCACGAGGAACGGCCAGGCGACGCCGATGATGCCCAGCAGCGCATTGCCCTCGCCGTGGCTTTGGCGGCCGACAATCGCGAAGACGACGATCCACGCGACGTCGAGGAGGAGCCACGGCATACGATGATGATCGCATGAGCGAACGTCACGAACCCGCACTCGTCCTCGCCGTCGGCGGCGGGCTTGCCGCTGTGCGCACGGATGCCGGGGAGGAGCGCATCGCGAAGTTCGCTGGCAGGCTCGATCGGCGGCCTGTCGCCGGTGATCGTGTGCAGCTGCTGGTCGAGGCGGAGGAGGGTGGGCGCATCGACGTGATCGAGCCGCGCAGCACCGAGCTGCGCCGCCAGCAGCGCATGCGTTCGGAGGGCGAGCGCGCGATGAAGGAGCAGGTGCTGGCGGTCAACGCCGAGTGCGTGCTGATCGTGGCCTCGATCGCCGACCCGCCGCTGCGGCGCGGTCTGATCGACCGTATCCTCGTCGCCGCCTGGCGCGGTGGCATGGAGCCGCTCCTCGCGATCACGAAGGAGGATCTCGCCGAGCGCGCGGATGAGGACCCTGACGTCGTGCTGGCGGACTACCGCGCGATCGGTGTCGCGGGCGTCGTGGTCGACGTTCGCACTGCGGCGGGGGCCGCGGCGGTCCGCGATCTGCTGGCCGGGCGGACGGCCGCAGTCGTCGGCCATTCCGGCGTCGGCAAGTCCACGCTGGTCAACGCGCTCACCGCCGGCGGCCAGGTGACAGGCGCGATCCACGAACTGTCCGGTCGCGGGCGCCACACCACGACGACGGCCACCTGGCTGGATATGCCAACGGGCGGCGCGTTGATCGACCTACCGGGTATCCGCAGTTTCTCGCTGGCGGGTATCACGCCCGACGATCTCGCCAGCGCCTTTGGCGACATTGCCGATGCGTCCGCCGAGTGTCGCTTCACCGATTGCCGTCACGTGGGGGATGAAGGCTGCGCGGTCGAGCGATTGGTCGAGCCGGCGCGGCTCGCGTCCTACCGCAAGCTCCTCGTCGAGCTCGAGACGACGTAGGAGAGGGATGTTCCAAAGGGGTCAGACCCTTTTGGAGCATGACGACGGACCTCGGCAGCGCGGTGCCGCACCGCATGCGCCAAAAGGGTCTGACCCCTTTGGAACATCCCTCTTGCGTCAGATGCGGCCGAGAGCCTTCTTGATGCGCTCGAGTTCCTGCGACTTCTGCGCGAGCTCTTCGAGCTGCGCCTCGAGCGATGCGACGTGCTGATGCAGGGCGTCGATCGCGGCGCGCGCGTCGGCGGCGAGACGGTCGGTCTGACCACTCACGGCCTTGCGCGTCGCGGCCTTCGCCGACTTGGCAGAGGTGCGCACGCCGCCGCCGCCCGGCTTGCGCTTCGCGATGCGGTAGTAGGTGGTCGTGACGGTGGCGGCCGAGCGGCCGGTCTCCTTCGCAACCTGTGCGAAGGCCTCCGTCTTGTTCATGCCCGCGTCGATCAGCTTCTTGACTGCGTCGTACGTCTCGGGGCCGATCGAGCCGCGGGATGCCTTGGGAGTAGTACCGGAATCAGACATGCAAAAAGATTGTCATATCTCACATGAAAATGTGGCGGTGCAAATACACCTCTATAGCGGTAGAGCGTTTATGCAAATGCCATTGGTGTCCACGTTGTTACACACGTAATTGTCCTTTCGCGCCGAAGTCGGTGACAATGAGGGCATGCAGACCCGTCTTCGTCTCACGCCCCTCCTTGCTCTGATCGCGCTTGCCGCCGTGCTTGCTGCGTGCGGAGGTAGCGATCTCGCCTCCGACCCGGGCAAGGTGCTCGCGGACGCCAAGCTGCCGCCGGCAGGTCCGAACGCCTCCACGTTCAAGGCCGAGTTCGTACCGGCTGCCGATGCGACCAGCGGCGACAGCAGTGGCGCGCTCGGTGGGCTCGGCGGGCTCCTTGGCGGCCCGATCACGATCGAGGCCACCACACAGGGTGACGCCGCGACCGGCCTGACGGCCGACGCGAAGATCACGTCCGGCCCGCTAGACGTGCCGATCTCGGTGCGCCAGAACGCCGACGATACATGGCTGCAGGTCGGTGGGCAGTGGTACGCGCTTGGCCAGCCCCTCGGTATCGACTTCGGTGCGATCGGTACGCAGTTGGGCGACATCTCCAAGTTGATCCGCGATCCCAAGGCCGTGGCCGTCGAGAAGGTCGGCGACGTGGAGTGCGATCGCATCAGCGGCAAGCTCGACCCCGGTGCGGATCTGACCGACCAGCTCGGCAACCTCGCGGAGAATCTGCCGATCGATCTGACCTCGCTCGCCAAGGGTGATGCGGACGTCAGCGTGTGGGTGGGGCGCTCCGATGGCCTGATCCATCGCGTGCAGCTGAGCACGGCCCCGTCGGGCGACGTTGCCAAGAGCGGCGGTCTGACGGTTGATCTGAGCGTTGTTGCGGCCGACCCCGTCACGGTCGAGGCGCCGGCCGATACGAAGCCGATCTCCGACCTGCTGACCGGACTGCTCGGTGGCAACGGGGCTGACGGACTCGGTGGTCTTCTCGGCGGGCTGGACCTCGGGAAGGTGCTTGGCGGTGCCGGTGGTGCAGGTGGTTTGGATCTCGGCTCGATCCTTGGCGGTGCCGGCGGAGGCTCGACCACGTGAGCGAGACGATCGTCGCGTGCGTCCAGATGCACGCTGATCGTCCGGTCGCCGACAACATCGAGGTGGCCGAGCGGCTGGTCGCGCGTGCCGCCGCGCGCGGGGCGGAAGTTATCTCCCTGCCCGAGCGCTGGAACGGCACCGGTACGGATGAGGTGATGATCGCCGCCGCCGAATCGCTGGAGGGTGAGACCGCCCAGGCGATGGCGTCCTGGGCGAAGCAGCATGGCGTGTGGCTGCACGGTGGGTCGATCGGCGAGAACACCGAGCCCGGCGTGCGCGCCAGCAACACGACGCTCGTCTTCGATCCCGACGGCAACGGCGTCTCGACGTACCGCAAGATCCACATGTTCGACATCGACGTGGAGGGAGCGGAGGCGCGCGAGTCTGCCGCGAACAAGCCCGGTGATCACCTGGTGCTGAGCGAGATCGCTGGGTGGCCCGTCGGCCTGACCATCTGTTACGACCTGCGCTTTCCCGAGCAGTACCGCGGGCTGGCGCTCGCGGGTGCCGAGGCCTTCATGGTCCCGGCCGGCTTCACGATGGCGACGGGGCGCGACCACTGGGAGGTGCTGCTGCGGGCGCGGGCGATCGAGAACGCCGCGTACGTGATCGCCGCCAACCAGCACGGCTTCTGGGCCGGCAGTGCCCGCTATGCGCGCTCCATGATCATCGATCCCTGGGGTGTCGTGCTCGCCAACGCGGGCGACGGCGAGACCATCTGCGTTGCCGCAATCGATCGCAAGCGTGTCGCGGAGGTGCGCCGGTTGATTCCGGTCTTCAGCGCGCGCCGCCCCGACGCCTACCGCTTCGAGTAGCACCAACATCGCGGAGTAGGCTGGGGGCATGGAGGCTCCCCGCGGCATCGTGTTCGACATGGAGGGCGTGCTTCACGTTGGCTACGAGCCGCTGTCCGGGGCTGCCGAGGCACTTGCTGCGCTCGATGCGGCAGGCCTGCCGCACGTCATCCTGACCAACACGACGTCGAAGACGCGTGCGGATATCTCCGCGCGCCTCGCGGATATGGGCATGCCGTACCCGACCGAGCGCATCGTGACTGCCGGGTCCGCCACGATCGCCTTCTTGCACCGTCGCCACCGTGGCAAGCGCGTACTGCTGCTCGCCGAACCGGGCGCCTTTGCGGAGGTCAGCGCGTGCGGTGGCCTCAACCTGGTCGAGGATTGGCGCGAGGCGGAGGTCGTCTGCCTCGGCGGCCCCGATGCGTCGATCACCTACGCGCACCTCCAGGAGGCGTTCCGCGCACTCATGGACGGCGCTGCGTTCGTCGCGATGCAGCGCAACCGCTGGTGGCCAACGCCGGCTGGCCCCGGTCTCGATGCCGGGGTGTTCGTCAAGGGTCTCGAGTACGCGAGCGGTCGCCGCGCGACGGTGATCGGCAAGCCGGCCGCGGGCGCCTACCGCGCCGCGCTCGCCGTGCTCGGCGTCAAGGCAGCCGACGCGATGATGGTCGGCGATGACCCGGTTGCGGATCTCGCGACGGCGCATCGCATCGGCATGCGCACGTGCCTCGTTCGCACCGGCAAAGGACGTGCCTTCGCCACGCCGTGGCCGACCGCCGATCTGGATCTTCCGGGAGTCGGCGACCTGCCGGCTGCGGTGCTCGGCTGACGTTTAGAGCTGGCCGAAGGCCGTCAGGATCGAGCGGCCCATCTGGACGCCGAGCGCGTATTGGTCGATGCGCAGGTGCTCATTCGGGGCGTGGATGCGGTCGTTGGGCAGTGCGCAGCCCGTCAGAACCGTCGGCACACCCTGCTTGGCGAGCGCGGTGACGAGCGGGATCGCGCCGCCGGAGCGGGTGACGGCGCACGGCATGCCGGTCGCCGACTCGATCGCCTCGCGCGCGAGGCGGATGGCGGGCAGCTCGGGGTCGAACGCCGCGCCTTCGGCCATGCCGCGCAGGCCGAACTCCAGCTCGGCGCCCGCGGGGGTGCGGGAGCGCAGCAGGTCCTGCACGGCCTGCCAGAAGGCCTTGGCGTCCTGGCCGCCAACGAGGCGGAAGGACACGGCGGCGGTCGCCTCGCACGGCACGATCGTGCGGTTCTGGCCCGCGTCACGGCAGGTGATGGCGTTCACGTCGAACGTCGGCATCGCGGTCGTGCGGCGGTAGTAGTCGGCGAGCGCCTCGGGCCCGGCGCTGTTGATGCCAGCGATCGCAAGCTCGTTGGCGGGGTCGGGCAGCGTGGCCCACGCGGCCTCCTCGACGGGCGAGGCAGGTGCGACGCCGACCATCAGTGATTCGTGCAGGCGGCCGTCGGTACCGGGGGAGAGGTCGGCGATCAGCTTGCTGAGGACGTGCGCCGCGTTGAGCGCGCCACCGCCGTACAGGCCCGAGTGCGCATCGCGCTCGCCCGTGCGGACGGTGATCGTGCCGGTGATGACGCCGCGGACGCCCGCCTCGATCGCGGGGTGGCCCGGCTCGACGAAGCCGGCGTCGAAGACCAACGCCGCATCGTACGCGCCTGACGGCTGCTGGTCGATCCAGTCGATCACCGAGTGGCCGCCGACCTCTTCCTCGCCGTCGAGGACGATCGTGAGCTGCACGGGCAGCGCGCCGTCTGCGGCGAGTCCGGCCGCGGCCGACAGCAGCGCGTGGAAGTTGCCCTTGTCATCGCTGGCCCCGCGCGCGTACAGCGCGCCGTCGCGGATCGTTGGCTCGAAGGGCGGCGTGGTCCAGTCCTCGAGCGGCGCGACGGTCTGCACGTCGTAGTGACCGTAGAGCAGGACGCGCGGCCCGGCGCCCGTCGACGACGGCAGCTGTCCAACGACGAGCGGGTTGACGTTCGTGGGCACGAGCTCCGCCGTACCGCCCGCGGCGATGATCCGCTCGCAGACCCAGGTGGCCGCGGCGGTGAGGTCCTCAGCCGTTCCGTCACCCGACGAGATAGACGGAATGCGCAGGAACGCGGAGAGCTCCTCGATCAGCTCGTCGGTCGTGCGGGACATGGGGTGGCTCCGATGGGTGGGGTGGGGACGTAGGCTTCGGCTCGCCGGTGATAGACGACCACGACGACTACGAGCAGGATAGTGCGCCGCCGCCCGCCGCGGTTGCGGGACTCGAGCCCGTCACTGCCGCGTTCGCGGCGGCAGACGATGTTGGTCAGGTTGCCACGCGCCTTGGCTCGACGGCAATCGTCTCCGCCCGCTGTGCCGAGGCCGTGCTGCCGCTCGTCGTCGCCGCGCTGCATGCGCGCCGCGCCGATGCCGATCGCTCTGCGTTGTCGGTCGTGGTCGCCGACGATGATCGCGCCCGCGAGCTGGCCGATGCCGTCCAGGCGTTTCTCCCCGACGCACCGGTCGCGTACCTGCCACACCGCGGCGTCGATTGGGGCTCTGGCCTGGCACCGGCGCCGCACCTTGTCGGCGAGCGCGCCCACGCACTCGCAGTGCTTGCCGAAGGTGGCGTCGTCGCGGTGTCGGCCGACGCGCTCGTCGAGCGCCTGCCGGGACGCACAGCCCGGCCCCAGGGCTTTCGGATCACCAAGGGTGACGCCATCGATCGGGACGCACTGGTCGCCCGCCTCGTTGCCATGGGCTACGAGCGCGTCGATGGGTCTGTCGACGAGCGCGGCCAGGTCTCGGTGCGCGGCGACCTCGTCGACGTCTTCCCGACGACGGGACGCGAGCCGATTCGCGTCGATCTCTTCGGCGACGATGTCGAGCGTCTGTCGTCGTTCTCCACGCTGACGCAGCGCTCGCTGCGGGACATCGCCGAGATCACGATCCAGCCCGCGAGCGATGGCGACACCGGTGATCTCAGTGAGCGGCTGGGCGATGAGGGGCCACACCTGCCGGAGGGGCTCGTTGCGTTGGCGCCCGAGCTGATCAGTGCAGGCCCGATCGTCCTCTGGGATGCGCCCGAGATTCTTGCCGCGGGGCGCGAGCGCATCGACGAGATCGCCAGTCCGGCCCGTCGCGCGTATCTGACGTACGAGCAGCTTGCGGACACGCTCGAGGGTGCACACCGCCTCGACGTGCTGCCGACCGGCCAGCCCGTGGTGTTCGAAGGCCATCCGCCTGCGCTCGCCGCGCGCGGCCTGGCCGAGATCGAGCGCGCGCTCAAGGGCCTTGCCGGTCGGGACCTGCGGGTTGTCCTGTCGTTCCCGCACCTCGGCGATGCCGAGCGTGCGATCCGGCAGCTGAAGTGCCTCGACGTCGAGTGGCTGGAAGCGGGCGATGCCCTGCCCGATGCCGCTGGCGTGTACGCCGTGGTGGCGCCGCTGCGTCGTGGCATGGTCGCGCCGACCGCGCGAATCGCCGTCATCACCGGTTCGTCGCTGTTCCGCTCTCGCCGCACGGCACCGGCCCGTGGTGGTCGCGCGATCTCGTCGTTCGGCGACCTGCGTCCGGGTGACGTCGTCGTGCACGAGGACCACGGCGTGGGTCGTTTCGAGCGCTTCGAGACGCGCACCGTCGGCGGCGTCACGCGCGATTACCTCGATCTCGCCTTCCGCGGCGAGGATCGTCTCTACCTGCCGCACGAGCAGATCTCGAAGCTGACGCGCTACGTCGGCGCCGACGGCAAGGAGCCGCAGCTGTCGAAGCTCGGCGGCAAGACGTGGCTGCAGATGAAGGCCCGAGCGCGCGTCGCGGTGCGCGAGATGGCCGGTGAGCTGCTGGCGCTCTACGCCCAGCGTCAGTCGATACCCGGCGTCTCGCACGAGGAGCCGGGCGAGCTGCTGCGACGCGTGGAGGAGGGCTTCGCCTACAGCGAGACCGACGACCAGGCACGGGCCATCGAAGAGGTGATGGACGACCTGTCGCAGGATCGCCCGATGGACCGCCTGATCTGCGGCGACGTCGGGTTCGGCAAGACCGAGGTCGCGCTGCGCGCCGCCGTGCGTGTGGTGGAGTCGGGCAAGCAGGTGCTCCTGCTCGCACCGACGACGATCCTCGCCCAGCAGCACGGCGCCACCTTCCGCAGTCGGCTGATGGATCTCCCCGTGCGGATCGAGGTGGTCTCGCGCATGCGTTCGGCAAAAGAGTCGAAGGAGGTTGTGGCCGACTTCCGCGACGGCAAGGTCGATCTGCTGATTGGCACGCATCGCGTGCTGTCACGCGACGTCGTGCCGAACGATCTCGGGCTCGTGATCGTCGATGAGGAGCAGCGCTTCGGCGTGGCGCAGAAGGAGCTGCTGCGCCAGATGCGCACGGAGGTCGACGTGCTGGCGTTGTCGGCGACGCCGATCCCGCGCACCCTGCACATGTCGCTGGCCGGGCTGCGTGACATCTCGGTGATCGCCACGCCGCCTCGCGGTCGCCGTCCGATCCACACGCATGTCGGTGAGTACGACGACGAGCAGGTGGCCGGTGCCCTGCGGCGCGAAATTGAGCGCGGGGGACAGGCGTTCTATCTGCACAATCGCGTCGAGACGATCGAGGAGGCCGCGCAGCACCTCAACCAGCTGTGCCCCGAACTACGCATTGGCATTGGCCACGGGCAGATGTCGGAGCGCCAGCTGGAGGACGTGATGGCGGCGTTCCTCCGCGGCGACCACGACGTGCTGGTGGCCACGACGATCATCGAATCGGGCCTCGACATCCCGACGGCGAACACGCTCATCGTCGATCGCGCAGACCTGCTCGGTCTCTCGCAGCTGTACCAGATCCGCGGTCGCGTCGGCCGTTCGGACGTGACGGCACATGCGTACCTGCTGTACCCCGACGCGACCGAGCTGTCCGAAGAGGCGCGTGCTCGGCTGGCGGCGCTCGCCGACTACACCGAGCTCGGGTCGGGCTTCCGTGTCGCTATGCGCGATCTCGAGCTGCGTGGCGCCGGCAACCTGCTCGGCGATGAGCAGTCGGGCCACGTCGCGGCGATCGGCTTCGAGCTCTACTGCGACCTCTTGGCCGAAGCCGTCGCCGACCTGCAGGGCGTGGCCCCCGAGGCGATGGCGACGGGACCGCGTATCGACCTCGCGCTCGACGCCTATGTCCCCGCCGAGTACGTGGGGCTGGAGGCCGTCAAGATGGACGTCCATCGCCGGATCGCACTGGCGGTGGAGATCGACCAGTTGCGCGATCTCGAGTTGGAACTCGCCGATCGTTTCGGCCCGGTGCCGGATCCCGTGCAGAACCTGATCGGCATGCAGGAGCTGCGTCTGGCGATTGCCCCGCTCGGCAACGTCGTCGTGCAGGTCGGCAAGGACGGCGCCCGCATCACCGGCACACGGCTGTCGCTGGAGGAAGCACGCACCCTGCGCGAGCGCCTCGACGGCATCATCGCGACACCGGCCAAAGACGAGTTGCGCCTGCCGGTGGGGCAGTCCGGATCACCGATCGATCGGGCGCGAGAACTGGCCGATGCTATTATCGGGCTGCGGTCGGAAGCGTCCTAAGCGGCGTTTTCTTGCGACTTGCACCTGATCTGACCATTACCCTCGGAGCCCCTTCTCCTATGCGCAAAGCCCTTTCGATCGCTTTCCTGCTCGTCGCTATCGCCGTCGCCGTGACGGCCTGCGGCGGCTCTGACAGCGGCAGCACCAAGCCCACGGTTCCGTCGGGCGACGTTGCCGTCGTCGGCGATCAGCCCATCACGCAGGCGCAGTTCGACGAGCTCTACGCCTCCGCCGTCAAGCAGGGCGTGGCCAACGGCCAGACGGCCCCGAAGAAGGGCTCCGCCGAGGAGAAGACGCTCAAGCAGCAGGTCCTCCAGAGCCTCGTGCAGAACGCCGAGATCCAGCAGGAGGCCAAGGCGAAGGGCATCAAGGTCGACGACAAGAAGATCCAGGAGGATCTCAAGGCGTTCCAGGCGCAGTGCTGCCAGAACAAGCCGAAGGCGTACGAGAAGTACCTCAAGGATCAGGGCCTCACCGAGGCGCAGCTGATCGAGCAGTTCACGCTCCGTCAGCAGGCGCAGGCGCTCTACGACGACGTCACCAAGAACGTCAAGGTGACCGACGAAGAGGCCCAGAAGCAGTACGACAAGGACAAGAAGACGAAGTTCACGACCGCCGAGTCCCGCAAGGTCGCACACATCCTCCTCGACGTCGCCCCGAAGGGGAAGGCCACCGACGCCGACTGCGTCAAGGCGGAAGAGGTCCTCAAGGAGGTCAAGGCCAATCCGAACGACTGGAAGGCCCTCGTCAAGAAGTACTCCGCTGATCCGGGCTCGAAGGACACGGGCGGCGAGTACACGATCACGAACGATCAGAACTGGGACGCCGACTTCCGCAAGGCCGCCTTCGCGCTCAAGAACACGGGTGACATCACGGACCCGCCGGTCAAGTCGCAGTTCGGCTGCCACATCATCAAGGCGCTCGGTCCGGTCACGCCGGCCAAGGTCCAGGCCTTCGAGGACGTCAAGCAGCAGATCATCGACGAGCTGTCGCAGACCAAGAAGAACGAGGCGGCAACGAAGTGGTTCGACGGCGTGCAGAAGGAATACGCCGCCAAGACCGGCTTCGCCAAGGGCTACTCGCTGCCGCCGCAGCAGACGGCCTCCACCAGCACCGCCGGGTAGGTGGCGGAGCGACGCGTCGTCGCGCTCGGCGGGGGTGACCCCGCCGGCGTGCCTGCGCTCGCGCTCGAGGAGCTTGTCGCCGCCGGTGTAGCCGATCTTCGCTGCGCTGCCCTCGCCGCGTTCCTCACGGAGCGCGGCGTTCGGCATGCTGAGGACGCCACGCTGATTGCCGCGGACGACTTGACGGCGTGGCGTCTCGTGCGCGATGACGACGCACTCGACGTGGCGCTCGATCGCGAGGCGCTCGCGGCGCGCGCCACGGCGCAGGCGCTCGGGCGGCTCTGGGAGATCACCGTACGGCTGCGCAGCGAGTGCCCCTGGGACCGCGAGCAGACCCCAGCCTCGATCGTGCAGCACACGATCGAGGAGGCCTACGAGCTGGCGGATGTTGCGCTCGCCGGACCGCCCGACGCCAAGCTCGTGGACGAGCTCGGCGACGTCCTCTTCCAATCCTTCATCCTCAGCGTGATGACGCGCGAGGTCGGTGCGGGCGATCTCTCGGATGTCGCCAGCGGGATTGCAGACAAGCTCATCCGCCGCCACCCGCACGTCTACGGCGAAGTCGAGGTCGCATCGACGGATGACGTGCTCCGCAACTGGGAGGGCATCAAGCGGGAGCAGGAGGGGCGCGAGGGGATCTTCCACGACATTCCCGCCTCGCTGCCCACGCTTCTGCAGGCCCTCAAGACGCAGAAGCGCGCCGCCGCGATCGGCTTTGACTGGCAGCAATGGAGCGGGGCGGAGGCCGCGACGCGCGAGGAACTGGATGAGCTAGTGGAGGCACTTGCCGCGCATCCGCCGCAGGGACCCGCCCCCGCCGATGAGGTGCGCGACGAGGCGGGCGACGTACTGTTCGCCGCCGTCAACCTCTTGCGACTCGTCAAGGTCGACCCGGAAACCGCGCTGCGGGGAGCCGCGGGGCGCTTCCGTGCGCGCGTGGAAGAGGCCGAGCGAATCGCGGCAGAGAAAGGGTTTGCGTTCACTGACCTCTCGCTCGAGGAGCAGGAGCGGTACTATCGCGCCGCGAAGGAGCGGCTCGCCCGCTCACCCCGATAAGGAGCACGATGAGCGTCATCACCTCGATTCACGGCCGCCAGATCCTCGACTCGCGCGGCAACCCGACCGTCGAGGTCGACGTCGTCCTCGAGGGTGGCGCACGCGGGACCGCGGCGGTGCCGTCGGGTGCCTCGACGGGACAGTGGGAAGCCGTCGAGCTTCGTGATGGCGGCGATGCGTGGATGGGCAAGGGCGTCACCCAGGCGGTCGCCAACGTCAACGGCGAGATCGCCGCCAAGCTGAAGGGCATGGAGGCGGGCGACCAGCGCGCGATCGACTCCGCCCTGATCGAGCTCGACGGCACGCCGAACAAGGGCCGCCTCGGCGCGAACGCCATTCTTGGCGTGTCGCTCGCCAGCGCCCATGCCGCGGCCGCATTCAACGGCGTGCCGCTCTACCTCCAGGTCGGTGGCTCCGATGCGCACGTGTTGCCGGTGCCGATGATGAACGTCATCAACGGCGGCATGCACGCCGATAACGCGCTCGACCTCCAGGAGTTCATGATCATGCCCGTCGGCGCGCCGAGCTTCGCCGAGGGCCTGCGCTGGGGCGTCGAGACGTTCCACGCGCTGCGCGCCGACGTCAAGCAGCGTGGCCTCTCGACCGCCGTTGGCGACGAGGGCGGCGTGGCACCGGACCTCTCCTCGAACGAGGAGGCGCTGACGCTGATCATGGGTGCGATCGAGCGCGCGGGCTACACGCCGGGCACGGACATCGCGATCGCACTCGATCCGGCAATGACCGAGCTCTACGACGAGGCCGCCGGCCTCTACCGCCTGCCGGGCGACGGACGCAACCTGACGAGCGAGGAGATGGTCGCCTTCTGGGTCGACCTTGCCGACCGCTATCCGATCGTCTCGATCGAGGACGGCTGCTCCGAGGATGACTGGGATGGTTGGACGCTGCTCACCAAGACGCTGGGCGATCACGTGCAGCTCGTGGGTGACGATCTCTTCGTCACGAATCCCGACCGGCTGCGCATGGGCATCGAGCAGGGCGCGGGCAACGCGCTGCTCGTGAAGGTCAATCAGATCGGCACGCTGTCGGAGACCGCCGATGCGATCGAGGTTGCGCGCGGCGCCGGCATGCGCTCCGTCATGTCGCATCGCTCGGGCGAGACCGAGGACGTCACGATTGCCGATCTCGCGGTCGCCTTCAATACCGGCCAGATCAAGACGGGCGCACCGTCGCGCTCGGATCGTGTTGCCAAGTACAACCGACTGATCCGCATCGAGGAGCAGCTCGGATCGCGTGCCGTGTACCCGGGCCGCAAGGCGTTTGCCCAAACCAGCTGAATATCGGTTTCGTAACAGGGTGATGCGGATCGCCAACCGGGCAGAGGGATAGCCCAAGCGCGGACGTACTGTCGGGAACGGTCGAAGGGCCGCTTTCCGCATGAGTACGCGCACCCGCAGCCAGCAGTACACCCGACATCGCCAGCGCGCCGCCGCGCGACGGCGACGCGTCGTCCTGCTGCTCGTGGTGGCCGTGGCGCTCTGCATCGTCGGCGTGGCGCTCGCCTACCCGCAGCTGAAGGGCACGGACGCGACGCCTGTCGTGCCCGCGGCCAAGCCCGACAAGGCTGCCGCCAAGCCCGCGAAGGCACCGGTTGATGAGGCTGCTGCTGCGGCCTCGATCACCGAGACGACGGCCGCAGCGGCCGAGACGTCTGGTGCCGGCACCGACGGCTTGCCGCCAATGCCCGCGGAGGAGTGGCCGGACTGGAAGCCCACGCCGCAGGCGCAGGCCGCGATCGATCTGGCCATGGCCAACGGGCGTCCACCACAGTTCCTGATCTCGTCCTTCGACGGCGCGGCCGACATCGAGATGTACCGCACTTGGCTGCCGCTGGCCGAGAAGCTCGGGGCGCGGTTCACCTTCTTCGTCAGCGGCATCTACATGCTGCTGCCGCAGTACAAGGATGCGTACCAGCCGCCGAACAAGCCGAGCGGCTTCTCGAACCTTGGTGGCTACGCCGAGCTGGCCGGCTCGAAGAGCGCTGAGCAGAATCTCTACGACAACTGGAAGGCCTTTGAGGTCGCCCGCATGATGGGCAACGAGATTGGGTCCCACTACGTCTCGCACATCTGCGACGAGTCGAATGCCTGGACGGCGGACGACTGGGTCAGCGAGCAGTCGCAGTGGGAGAAGCTGATGCTCAACGTCAGCGAGGTCAACCACCTCAAGACGCCGATCACCTCGGTGATCAACAAGAGCGATTTCCACGGCGGCCGCACGCCGTGTCTGATGGGCGACAAGACCGCGCTCTACACGGCGATGGGGCAGCTCGGCTACGAGTACGACGCCAGCCAGGAGGGCATCCTCGGGCAGTGGCCGACGAAGCAGCAGGGGCTGTGGAACTTCCCGTTGCCCTCGATCCACCGCTTCGGCTCCAAGTACGCGACGCTGGCGATGGACTACAACTTCTACTTCAACCACGGCAAGACCGATAGCCCGGCGCGTCAGAAGACGCTCGAGAACTGGACGTACAAGAGCTACATCGGTGCGCTCAACGGCCTGTATCACTCGAACCGCGCCCCGCTGATCCTCGGCTCGCACTTTGCCACGTGGAATGGCGGCGCCTATAACCGCGCGCTGATCCGCACACTCAACAAGGCCTGCACGACCCCCGAGGTCGCCTGCGTCGACTTCATCACCCTCGCTCGCTGGCTCGACCAGCAGTCGCCGGCGCAGCTGGCGAAGTGGAACGCGGGCGACTTCAAGCAGTCCTGACCAACGGCGGGGCCGAGCGAGAACTCAGGCGCCGGGCTGCGGGCCGTCGTAGCCCCCGATGATGATCAGGTCGCCCTCGCTGCCGGCGGTCCGGAGCGCCTTCGCGGCCGCATACTCAGGCGAGGCGTAGCAATCGAGCGCGGCCTGGTACGAGGGAAACTCGATCACAACGTTGCGAGAGCGGGCGGATCCCTCAGCGTGCTCGAACGGACCGCCGCGGACGATGAAGCGCGCACCGAACTTCGCGAACGCCACGCCATTTGTTGCGATGTAAGCGCCGTAGGCTGTCTCGTCCTGCACGTCGATGCGTGCCACCCAGTAGCCCTTTGGCTCTGGCATGGCTAGCGGTTGCCGACGGAGAACGGCGTCTCGCCGGGGAAGATATAGCCGCGACGGCGTGCCTCGCGGACCAGCATCTCGCGGGTGCCGAGGGCATCGCGCTCTTCGATGGCGCGCTCCTTCGCGGCGCGCGCGTCGGCGAGTTGGGTGCGGGCGCCCGTCAGCTCGGACTGGGCGGTGCGGTACGCGCGGATCGGCTGCACGAACAGGATCGCGAGGATCGCAACCACGCCGATGACGAGAAGCTTTCGCACGCCGCTCGCTTCGCCATGCGTGTCGCGTCTCCTTCCGCGTACCCTGTCGGCGTGATCGATCCCGCGGATCTCGTTTTCCTCGAGGAGCAGCTCGGCCGTGCGCCGTATCCGCCTGCGCGGATCGTGTGTCGCTGCAGCGCTGGTCGCCCGGTGGTGGTCGAGCAGCCGCCGACGACACCCGAAGGTGAGCCGTTCCCGACCGCGTACTGGCTGTGTTGTCCCGGCTTGATCCACGAAGTCTCTGTGCTCGAGTCGGCCGGCGGCGTGCGGGCACTCGAGGAGCGGATCGCTGGCGATGACGACCTGGCCGCGGTGTTCGACGACGCCATGGAGCGCCATCGGGCGCTGCGTCCGGAGTATCGCCTCGGCATCGGTGGCGTCCGCAGCGAGCGCGCGGTCAAGTGCCTGCACGCGCACGTGGCCTTCGGGCTGGCCGACCCGCCCTACGCGATCGGCGAGGAGCTGCTGGCCGCAGCGGGTGGCGTTCCGACGATCTGCTGCATGGAGCGCGCATGAAGCTCGATCCGATGACCGAGGTGGCGATCCAGGCGTGGGGAGAGGCCCCGGCCACGGCGCGCCGCGTACGGGCAGGGCTCGATACGCGCGGACTCGCGGGCTTCGAGCGCGCCTACGCCGCGGTGCACGGCGAGCTGGTCAAGCGGGTTGGGCAGCACTTCACCCTCGCCGAGTTGGCCGTGGCCTGGCGTGAGGCCGATCGCTGGGCGCCCGACGTTGCCCTCGATGCCGCACTGCCGGCGGCGCCGCCACGGTCTACGCCGCTCCTCGTTGACCTCGCCTGCCATCGCCTGCAGCGCAGTGCGCGCGACGCGCACGACTAGGCGGAGGCGGAACGCCTACTCGTCGTCGGCGACGGCGTCAGCGCTCTCGGCCGCGTCGTCGCCCTGACCCACTGCGCCTGCAGGGGCAGCAGCGCTCAGCGCAATGCCCTCGGCCGTGACGGTGATGCCACCGGCAACCACCTCGGCCCAGTGCTCGCGGTAGACCTCGGAGGCGAGAATCGCGGCGTCGATGCGGATCACGATGCCGTCGTCGCCGTGCTCGATCGCCGCGGGGATCGTCTGTGTGCGGCTCTTACCACGACCACGACCACCGCGACGTCCGCGGCGGCGGCGCTTCGGGGCACCATCCTCGTCGGTGCCGTCGGCATCGTCGGACTCGTCGCTGATCGCCGCCTCATCCTCTGCGGCCGGCTCGGCCTTCGGTGCGCGCGGCGTGCGCGGCTTGGCCGCGGCGCGCGGTGCAGCGGCGGCGCGCGGCGCGCGAGCCTGGGTCGGAGCGGGGGACTCGTCGGGACGGAGCAGCCCCTGCTTCCGGCGAAAGTCGGCGATCTGCGCGGGTGTGACGCCGAGCTGGTGCGCGATCCAGATATCGGTGACGCCCTCGCCGACCCATGTGCGGATCTGATTCAGCTGGGGCTTAAGAGACGGAGCGCGTGCCATTGGGCAGAAGCGTACTCCGATGCGGCACTCGACCCCGTCAGGCGCCGAAGGCCGAGCGCAGCGAGAGCAGGGTGAGATAGATGAACGTGCCGGCGATCGCGGCCAGCACGAGCACGATCAGGAGAAAGCGCAGGCGCGCCCAACGGCGCTCCTTGACGCGCACCGCGGTCCCCTCCCGCTCGGCACGGGCCAGGGCGAGCTCGGTCAGGAGCTCGATCTCCAGCTCGCGATCGGCGGGATCCGGCGAAAGAGGCGGGGTACTCACGCCCACACGGTAGCGACCTCGCTCACAACCGGCCGTCGACGAGGAAAACCTCGGATAGAGTGGAAGCGTAGTTCTATGCGCCATCGTCGATTCCCCCTTCTGCTCATCCTTGCGCTGGCTGCACTGTTGGTGCTCAGCGCCACGGCCTTCGCGCAGGACACCACAACGGCGCCCGCACCGGTCGTCGCTCCTGCCGGATCGTTCGTCGCCGGCGTCGATATCTCCGGGCAGGATGCCGCCACGGCGCTGGCGACCGTCACGAACGCGTACAACGCCCCGATCGTGATCCGCATCGGCGAGCGCGTCTTCAAGATCTCGAATGCGCAGATCGCCGCCACGGCCGACATTCAGACGGCCGTCAACGAGGCCGTGGTCCGCACGGCGGGTGGCAATACGCCGGTCACGACGGCGTACAACGAAACGAAGCTGCAGAAGGCCGTCGATCGTGTGATCAGGATGGCCAGCACCAAGGGCAGTGCCGCTCGCTGGCAGTTGACGCGCAGGAAGCCGCTCCTCAAGCTCGGCAAGGCCGGCAATGCTCCGGACCGCGCGGTGATCGTGAAGCAGGCGAAGGACGCCACCGCCATCTTCTCGCTGCGCGCGCAGCAAGACGTTGTGCCGCTCGTGCCCGTCCAGTCGGAGGCCACGCGCGAGAAGCTCGGCTACGTGATCGTCGTGTCGAAGCCGGATCGCACCCTCAAGCTGTACGCGCCGGTGAAGGACAAGGCGAAGGTCGTCAAAAAGTACCGCGTCGCCGTCGGCGCGCCGTCGTTCCCGACGCCATCGGGCCTCTTCACGATCGTCTCCATGCAGACGAATCCGTGGTGGTATCCGCCTACCTCGACCTGGGCCAAGGGCTCTGAGCCGATTCCGCCGGGCCCGAGCAACCCGCTTGGCACGCGCTGGATGGGGCTCGACCGCGAGGACGTCGGCATCCACGGCACGCCTGATTCGGGCTCCATTGGTGGGTACGCCTCGCACGGCTGCGTGCGCATGCTCATCAGCCAGGCCGAGGCGCTGTACAGCCGCGTCGCGGTCGGCACGCCCGTCATCATCTACTAGCGCCCGTAGACTTCGCAGCGGTGAAGCGCCTCGTTGCAATCGCAGTCGCCGTGGCGATCCTCGCGCTCGGCATCGTCCTCGCCCGTGCGGTGATGAACTCCGATGGCGCGCGCGCCTTCCCGTCCGAGGTTGCCTCCGGCGCACTGCCGCAGGCGCCGGGCTTCGACCTGCCGAATCTCGATGGCTCGGGCTCGACGTCGCTCGCCTCGCTGAAGGGCCAGGTCGTCGTGCTCAACTTCTGGGCGTCCTGGTGCAACCCGTGCAAGGACGAGGCGCCGATTCTCGAGGACTTCTGGCAGACCGAGGCCAAGCCGCAGGGCGTGGCGATGGTCGGTATCGACTCGCAGGACCTCAGCGACGACGCCCGCGCGTTCGCAACGTCGTACGGGTTGACGTACCCGCTGGTGCACGACGACGGCGGCGACATCGGCCGGGCGTACGGCGTCGCCGCCTTTCCCGAGACGTTTGTCCTCGACGCGCAGGGACGTGCCGTGGCGTGGTTCCCCGGCGAGGTGACGGCCAAGGGCCTGCGCGAGGCGATCCGCAAGGCAGGCGGCTCGTGATCCGTCGCCTCGCCGCCATCACGCTGCTGCTTGTCGTGTTGCTGCCGAGCGCCGCGCTTGCAGCCCAGCCGCAGTTCTCGATGACCGAGATCGAGACAGAGTTGATGTGCCCGACGTGCCAGACGCGCCTCGATCTCTCACACGCCCCGGCTGCGGAGCAGATCCGCTCCTTCGTGCAGCGCAAGCGCGAGGCGGGGTGGACCAAGCAGCAGGTCAAGGATGCCCTCGTGCAGGACTTCGGACCGTCGGTCCTCGCCGCGCCACCCGCTGCGGGCATCGGACTGGTGGCCTGGATCGTGCCTGCCGCACTCGTGGTTGGCGGCATTGGCGTTGTCGTCGCGCTCACACTGGTCTGGCGGCGGCGACGGGGATCCCAGGCCATCGCGGCGACCGCGGTCGATCCCGTGCTCGACGATCGTGTCGACGCCGCGCTCGCGGCGCTCAGCGATGACGACTAGGGCGAGACGCTTCGGTATGCTGCAGCAGCGTAATTTCCAGCGGAGGAACGACCCGTGACCTACATCATCACTGAGCCCTGTATCGACAAGAAGGACCGGTCCTGCGTGGACGTGTGTCCCGTCGACTGCATCCATGAGTCCGGACGCATGCTGGTGATTGATAGCGAGGAGTGCATCGACTGCGGTGCCTGCGAGCCCGAGTGCCCGGTCGAGGCCATCTTCCCCGAGGACGCCGTCCCGGTGAAGTGGGAGGGTTTCGTGAAGATCAACTACGCGTACTCCGAGGGCGCCGACGCCGTCGCGAAGCTGGTCGAGGAGCGCGTCGCCGCGTTCCCGCCCGAGCACCTGTAAGGGCTGTTCGCCGGGGCGCGACGAAACGCCGTGGCCCTTGCTCTCATCCTCGGTCCGGCGCACGCCGGCAAGATCAGCGAGCTGTACGCGCGCTACCTCGCGGAGCTGTCCGCTGGGCGGGCGGCTGCCCTGGTGGTGCCGAGCAGCGACGTCAAGCGCCAGACGCAGCGCGAGTTGCTGGAGCGGGCACCGGCGATCATCGGCGCCGATGCGGTCGATTTCGATGAGCTCTTCGAGCGCATTCTCCGCCTGACGGGCGACCGCCGGCCTGTGCTGCGCGGTGGTGCACGACAGATTCTGCTGCGCCGCGTGCTGCCCGAGGCGCCCGAATCGATCGGCACGCGCTTCCAGCGCCTCGGCTCAGCACTCCTTGATCCCGCTGCCGTACGAGACGCGGGCGAGGCCACACTCGCCGACCAGTACGAGCGCTGGTGGCGAGCGCTCGACGAGGAGCAGGTGATCGACCGCGGCCGGATGCGCATTGCAGTGATCGACGCCCTGCGTACCGACGTCGCTGCCTGGCCGGCGGGCGAGGCGCTTTTCGCGCAGGGATTCGACGATCTCAGTCTCGCGCAGGAGGAACTGCTGCGCCTGATCGCCCAGCGTGCCGACGTGGTGCTGAGTCTCTCCTACGAGGCTGGCCGCGTGCCCTTCCAGGTGCTGACGCCCGTCGTCGGACGTCTCGCCGAACTCGCAGGCCCTGCGGGCATCAGCGAGTTGCCCGTGGGTGCGTTTGCGCGTCATCCCGATCTGATCGCACTCGAGCGCCGCTTCGGCGAGCCCGCTCCGGAGGCGCGGTGTGCGGCCTCGACGACCGGTGGAGTCGTGGTGCAGGAGGCCGAGGGCGAACGCGGCGAGGCCGAGCTCGTCGTGGCCGAAGTGGCCGCGGCCCTGCGCAGGGGAGTGCCGGGGCACCGCATCGTCGTGATTGCGCCGCGCGGCGCCGCCGATCGCCTCCGCCTCGTCCGCCAGCTGCGTGAGGCCGGGCTCGAGGTCGACGCGGGCGAGCAGCGACTGCTGGTGAAGACGCCGTTCGGCCGGGCCCTGCTGGCGCTGCTGGCACTGGCGTGGGCCGATGCTCCGACCGACGCCGAGCGACTGACGTGGCTGCGTTCGCCTTGGAGTGGCGCGCCCGCGCAGCTCGTCGAGCGCATCGAACGGCCGATGCGACGCTCGCAGGAGACGCTCGATGAAGGGGTCCAGCGGTTGGGCGAGCCGATCATGCGCGCGCTTGCACCACCGGCGGGTGCCCGTGGTGCCGCGACGCCGGTCGAAGAGGTGATCGCCGCTGTGCGCGGCATGCTGCAGCGCGCGCACGGCCTGCGCGCCGCCGACGACTCCAATGCGTTGCGCGATGACGTGGCGGTTGCGACCGTCGTGTTGAGCGAGCTCCAGCGCCTTGCTGTGGTCGCGCCTGCGCCGACGCGTGATGAGGTTCGAGAGCAGTTGGCACACCTGCAGTTCCGCGGCCGGCGTGCCCGCCGAGACGCGATTCGCGTGCTCGATCCGCGCGCCGCACGCACCGTTGCGGTCGATGTCGCGATCGTCGTCGGCCTTGAGGAGCAGGCGCTCGGCGCGGCGAGCGTCAGCGACCCACTCGTCGAGGTGCCCGAGCAGAGCGATGTCGCCCGCCATCTCGCCTACATGGCCATCACGCGTCCCCGCGAGCGCCTGGTGTTGGTGCGCCGCATCGCCGACGACGAGGGGCGGCCGCTCGCACCGACGGCGATCTGGGAAGACCTCGTGGTGGCGGCGGGCAATCCTGAGGTCGCTGTCCGGCGAGGGTTCTCCGACATGGTCTTCGCGGTCGAGCACGCGCCGACGGTGCGTGAGCGTGCGCGCAGCATCGCGGCGCTGGCCGGCACGGACGCCCACGAGGCACTGCGACTGGCCGGTGCGGCGGGAGTGACGGGCGCCATCCGTCGCGCGCTGGCCGCGCGTCGCCAGGGCACGCGTCTGGGCGACCAGCGACTGCTCGACGAGCTGGTGGAGAAGGATCCCTTCGGTGTCACCGAGCTCGACCGCTTCGGCAAGTGCTCGAACGTGTGGTTCATCGAGCGGCGACTCAACCCCAAGCGAATCGACGAGCCCGTCGATGATCGCCTGCGGCTCGGCACGATCGCGCACAGCGTGCTCAACCGCTTCTATCGCGAGGTACCGGGCATCCTCAACGCCACGTCACTGGGGCCGGAGCAGGCCGATCGCGCGGTCGCCGAGGCGCATCGACTCGTCGGCGAGGAGATGATCAAGGTCCGGCCGATCGTTGCCGGTGATCGCCTGAAGATCGATCTCATGCGGTGGGGACTGCGGCGCGACATCGGGCGGCTCGTGCGCCGCGCCGCGCTCGCGAATGCACCGCTCGTGCCCAGCGAATTCGAGGTGTCCTTCGGGATGCGCACCGCCCAGGCCGGGCGGAAGGAGGGCATCGACGTCGGCGTGGCGCGGCTGTCGGGCAAGATCGACCGCATCGATACCGACCCGATGATGACGGCGCGCGCCATGGTGGTGGATTACAAGACGAGCACGATTCCGACGGGGCCCGAGATCCGCGACAAGGGCGAGCTGCAGGTGCCGCTCTACCTTCTGGCGCTCCGCGAGATCCTCGGCCGCGAGCCCGTTGGCGGGATCTTCATCTCGATCCGCAAGGGTGCCACGCGCGGCATCGTCGACGCGGACGAGGGCGATGTCCTCCCGCCGGGGCTGGTGGGCACCGACATCGTGGATCACGAGACGTTCGAGGCCGTGCTCGAGTCCGCGCGGGCACAGGCCGCCGAGCGCGTCGAGCGGATGCGAGCCGGTGACGTGCGCCACGATCCGTCTGATCGCAGCTTCTGCGAGACGCATTGCGACTACAGCGGCATCTGCCGGGTGCGGCCATGAGCGACCTCGGTACGCGCCCGCCACTGTCTCCGCCGCAGCTGGCGGCCGTTGAGGCGCCCCACGGGGTCTTCGTTGACGCCGGCGCCGGGTCGGGCAAGACGACCGTGCTCGTCGAGCGCTACCTCCGCTCGATCACCGAGCGCAATCATCTGCCCTCGCAGGTGCTCGCCGTCACCTTCACCCGCCGGGCCGCCGGCGAGCTGCGGGAGCGCATTCGCGCCCGCCTGCGTGGCGAGGGTCGAGCCGATCTGATCCCGCTCGTCGAGGGCGGCTGGATCGGCACGATCCATGCCACGTGCCAGCGCATCCTCGTCGAGTTTGCCGATCAGGCCGATGTGCCGCCAGGCCTCCGCGTCGCCGACAACGTGGAGACCGTGCTGCTGCGCGATGGCGCCTTCGACCGTGCGCTGGCGGCGTCGCTGCACGAGCTCGGCGATGAGGGGCTGCGGTTGGTCTCGGCCTACGGACAGGGCCGCCTGCGTGAGATTGCGACGACGCTGCTGCTCGGCGCGCGTCTGCGCGGGCGTCCGCCGTTGGCGCCTGCAGGCGGTGGCTCGGCCGATGAGCTCGCCGCGCTCGTCGCCGACCTGCGCGAGCACGCCGTCGAGGTGGCAGCGGCAGAGGGGGATGGCTCGACGATCGTCAAGCGACGTCAGGCGGCCACCGAGCTGTTGGCGCTTCTGGCCGGCACGATCGAGCCATTCGACCTTGCCGACCTCAAGGAGTTCAAGCTCGGCAGTGCGGAGTACAAGGACCTGATCGGCGAGACCGAGTTCGTGGCACGCGATCTGCTCGCGGCCGAGGTCGCCGTACCGCTCCAGGCGCTGCTCGACCGCTACGCCGACGAGTACGAGCGCGCCAAGCGCGAGGCAGGTGCCGTCGATAACGAGGATCTTCAGTTGAAGGTGCGCGTCCTGCTCGAGGAGCACCCCGCTGTGCGTACCGCGCTTCAAGAGCGCTTCCGTGAGGTGCTGATCGACGAGTTTCAGGACACGGACAGCCTGCAGGAGTCGATTCTGCGGATGCTACGTGGCCCTGACACACCACTTCTGGCCGTCGGTGACGAGCAGCAGGCGATCTATGGCTTTCGCGGTGCGGAGGTCGAGGTATTCCGCGGCGAGCGCGAGCGCGCGGGGCACGAGGAATCGATCACCGTCGTCGAGTTGCACGAGAACCGTCGTTCGGTCACGCCCGTCCTCGACGCGATCAACGCGATCTTTGCCCGCGAGGACCGCTTCGCGCATCACCCGTTGATCCCGGTTCGCACGGCGGAGGGGATCGCCGATCCTGCCGTCGAACTGTTGATCGGCGTGGGGGAGAAGACCGACGGCGGGCGCGCGGTCGAGGCGAGCCTGGTCGCTCGTCGCCTGCGCGAGTTGGTCGAAACCAAGGGCTATCGCCCGGGGCAGATCGCGCTGGTCTTCCGCGCAGGGTCGAATGCCGACCTCTTCGAGCGCGCGCTGCGCGCCGAGGGCCTGCCGACGGTGTCGTCGACCGGGCGCGGGTTTCTCGAGCGGCAGCCGGTCGCCGACATCCTCGCGATGCTGCGGGTTCTCTGGAACCGCTTCGACGACCACGCGCTGCTGACGTGCCTGGCCTCGCCGATGGCGGGCGTTTCGAACGACGGACTGGCCCTGATGCGCCAGGCGGTCGAGTGGGAGTTCGCGATTGCGCTCGACGATCTTGGCGGCGTGGGGCTCCGCGATGACGACTTGGCGCGCGCGGTCTCCTTGCGCGATGCGATCGCGCGCCTGCGTCCGCTGGCCGGGCGGCTCGGTCTGGCCGATCTGGTCGCGGCGATCGTCGCGGAGACGCGCTACGACCTCGCGATGCTGGTGGAGGAAGACGGCGCGGGGCGGATGGCCAACATCGAGAAGCTGCGCCGTATCGCACACGCCTATGAGAGCGCTCGTGGTGCCGATCTGCCCGGCTTCGTCACGGCCGTTGAGTCTGGGCGGCTCGACAGCGAGCTGAAGATTGAGGGCGTGATCTCGTCGGAGACAGACGATGCGGTGCGCCTGATGACGGTTCACCAGGCGAAGGGGCTCGAGTTCCCGGTGGTCGTGGTGCCTGATCTGGCGTGGAAAGCACCGAATGCGTCGTCGCCCGCATTGGTGCCTGCCGTTGGGCCGCCTGCCGCCGTGGTCCCCGCCGCGACGGGCAATCGCTGTCCCACGCGCGCGCTTGAGGTCGCGATTGCCGCGGACAATGAGGCCCGCGAGCTCGAAGGGCATCGCGTTGCGTACGTCGCCTGTACCCGTGCGGAGAACCATCTGATCCTGTCAGGAGCCCGTGGCGACAAGCTCTCGAGCGGCACGGCGCTGGCCTGGCTGTGCGGGCTGCTTGAGGATGAAGCCGAGTTGGGCGAGCGTGTGCTGGAGGTGGACGGCGCACGGATCGGCGTGCACGTGACCGACGAATCCGTTGCGCCTGTCCTGCCGGCTGCGCTGGACGGCGCGGCGCGCGAGTACGTGCTCGACGACGGCGATGCGCAGTTGACGTTCGATATCGACGCCGTCGGCAACGCCGAGCCGACGTCGGATTACGGCCTCGCGCCGCTGGCACCGCTGGCCGGCGGCGAGGGCTGGGAGGCACCGCTGCTGTCGTACTCCGCGCTTGAGCAGTTCGAGGCCTGTGCCTATCGCTTCCACGCGCAGCGCATGCTGGGCCTGCCCGCCGAGCAGGCAGGCGGCAGTGCGGCCGTCGGCACCGCCGTCCACGCGGCGATCGAGATCGGCGAGGAGATCGATGCGGGGCTTCTGCTGGTCGAGGCCGAGCCGACCGCCACGCTCGCGGAGCAGCAGGATGCACGTGACGGTCTGGCGCGGTGGCTCGTCTCGCCGCTGCAGGCCCGCTTTGCTGCGCTCTCCGACGTGCGTCACGAGCAGCCGTTCCTGCTGCGCCTCGGCACGGCGACGGCGACGGGTTTCTTCGATCTCAGCGCCGTCGTCGGCGAGCGCCTGCTCGTCGGCGACGTGAAGGTCGCGCGACTGAAGGGCAAGTCTCCCGAGGAGCGCCGCGACGACGGCTACCTGATCCAGGAGTCGATGTACGCCCTGGCGGGCCTTGAGGCGGGCTACGCCGAGGTTGAGGTCGCGTACCAGTGGCTTGGCGACGACGAGGCCGCCACGGCGATGGCGACACGGGTCTTCACGCAGGCCGATCGTGAACGCCTGCGCGGCGACCTGGAGGCGCTGGCCGAGCGGGCCGTGCGCGGCCCTTGGCGTCCCACGCCGCCGCCGTACGGGTGTGGCGACTGCCCGGCGCTCAACGTCCTCTGTGCCGGCCCCGCGCTGCGTGATCGCGATGCCTAGGGTCACGCGCACCAGTGCGCCTGATGCGCGGGCCCGTGTGATTTTTCGCCGTCTGCGGGCCGAGTATCCCGACGCCAAGTGCTCGCTGACCTTCCGTACGCCGTGGGAGCTCCTCGTGGCGACGATCCTCTCGGCGCAATGCACCGATGATCGCGTGAACATGGTCACGCCGCCGCTGTTTCGGCAGTTCCCGACGCCGGAGGCATTCGCCGGCGCGACACAGGCAGAGGTGGAGGAGGCAATCCGCTCGACGGGCTTCTTCCGCAACAAGGCCAAGTCGCTGATCGGCGCTGCGCGGTGCATCCTGCACGAGCACGGGGGCGACGTCCCGCGCACGATGAAGGAGCTCAAGGAGGTGCCCGGCGCGGGGCGCAAGACCGCCAACGTCGTGCTCGGGAACGCCTATGGCCTCGCGGAGGGCATCGCCGTCGATACGCACGCTTCGCGCCTCAGCCTGCGGCTGGGGCTCACCGACACGGTGGAGCCGGTCAAGGCAGAACGCGAGCTGATGGCAATCGTGCCGCGGCGGATGTGGACGGATTGGACGCATCTGTTGATCGCCCACGGACGCGCGGTCTGCACTTCGCGCAAGGCGCACTGCAATGCGTGCATCCTGTTCGATCTCTGTCCCACCGGCCCGCAGGAGCGGTCACGAACCGCGCGTCCTGCGCGCGCCGCCAAACGCTGACCTCATGGCAGAGTCGGGGCATGGATCGCCTCGACATCGAGCTCTACGCCGAGCGGCTCGCCCGGCAAGCCGAGCGCACAGCAGACGACCTTGCCGATGCGCGTCTGCGCGAGGCGTGGTGGGAGCTCGAGGCGGAGGTGCGGGGTGGCCTGACCGCCGCCGATGTGGCCCGCCTCGAGGGGCTCGGTCTGCTCATCCCGCCACCCGTTGCCGCCGCAATCGGACGCAGCGTCGAGGAGCGCACCCGCGACCTTGCCGCCATCCATCGACTGCAGGTGTTGATCGAGCGGCAGCGTGCCGCCGCGCGTCAGGCAGGCGGTGAGAGGGCGATCAGCAGGCCGCCATCATCGTCGTAGGCGGGGAAGCAGTCGACGAGCACCTGCTTTTCGATGCCTGCGGCGTGCACGATCGTGGCCGTCTTGTCGAGCTGGCGCACGCCCCATTCGAGCGTCGTCGAGATCGGGTCCTCGCCCTCGGCGAAGGTGAGATGCAGTCCGACCACGGCCTCCTGGCCAATCAGCTGCTCCTCGAGTCGGCCCGTCACCTCGAAGACGCCGTGGCCAGAGGCGAGGATGCGCGTCTCGGCGTCGCAGGCCACGAAGCCTGCACCCGAGCGGGGGAAGTAGTCCTCGAGCAGCTGGAAGAGGAAGCCGAAGCCGCACTTCTCGCAGCCGATGGACTGGTGGGACAGGCCCTCGCGCCCGTCCTCATCGAACGACCGGTTCTGACAATTCGGGCAGATGAAATACGGCATGGACTACGCCTCGATATCGGTGAGCCAGCGCTCAGCGTCGAGCGCTGCTTGGCAGCCGTTACCCGCCGCGGTGATCGCCTGACGGTAGACGTGGTCGGCGACGTCGCCGGCGGCGAACACGCCGGGTACCTTCGTGGTCGTCGAGCCGGGGCGCTGCAGCAGGTAGCCGTTCTCGTCCATGTCGAGCATGCCCTGGAAGAGCGTCGTCGTGGGATCGTGGCCGATCGCGACGAAGAGGCCCGTGCAGGGGATCTCCTTCGTGGCGGTGCCCTCCGTCTCGCGGATGCGGATGGCCGTCAGCGCGTCCTCGCCGAGGCACTCCTCGACGACGTAGCCGAGCTCCCACGCGATCTTCGGATTGGCGCGGGCGCGATCGATCATCACCTTCGACGCGCGCAGCTCCTCACGGCGGTGCACGATCGTCACCTTGGCTGCGAACTTCGTCAGGAAACTCGCCTCTTCCATCGCGGAGTCGCCGCCGCCGACCACGACGATCTCGTGCTCGCGGAAGAACGCGCCGTCGCAGACTGCGCAGTACGAGACGCCGCGGCCCTGCAGACGCGCCTCGGACTCGAGGCCGATCTGACGGGCGGTCGCACCGGTGGCGACGATGACGGCGCGGGCCTTGATCGTGCCGGCGTGCGTGTCGAGCTCGTGCGGCGTGGCGATGGGGTCGGCAGAGAAGCGCACGGCGGTGACGTCCTCGGTGCGGATGTCGGCACCGAAGCGCTCGGCCTGCGCACGCATCTGCATCATCAGCTCGGGGCCCATGATGCCGTCCTTGAAGCCCGGATAGTTGTCGACCTCAGACGTGATCATCAGCTGGCCGCCAGCGGCGTAGCCCTCGAGCACGACGGGATGGAGATCGCCACGCGCGGCGTACAGCGCGGCCGTGTAACCGGCCGGCCCGCCGCCGATGATCGCGAGCTCGTGGATTCCGTCGTCTGCCATGGTCAGTCCCTTTACCGTGAATTCGTCGTCAAACAATCAAACGGCCCGCTGAGCGGGCGCATTCCTATTCTTCCGCATCCGTCCCCGGGGCGGGCACGACCTCGGCGTCGTCGACGCGCTCGGCGCGGAACCACTCCTGGCAGCGATCGCACCAGCACTCACCGTGGTCGCCCTGATGGCCGAAGAACGAGCCGATGGGTTCGCCGCAGAACGGGCAGAAGCGGGGTCGCTCGTCGCTCACGGCGTGGCGGTGACCTTCTCCGACAGCGGCTTGCCGTTGACGAACAGCGAGGAGACGTAGATCACGACGTCCTTGCCCGGCAGCGCCTCGACGCGATGGATCATGCCCGAGGGCTCCACGACGCCCTGACCCGCCTGAACGTCGTAGGTCTCGCCCGGCAGGATCGTGTGGACGACGGCTGGCTTCTGTCCCGTCGGGTCGGAGTCGAGCACCTTGACCTTGCCGCCGCTGACGACGGTGTAGCGCAGCGTGCCGGTCGTGATCGCAGCGATCTGCGAGCCGTCGTGGAAGTGCGTGGCGAGCTTCGTGTTCGCGGGGATCGTGACGCGCTGCAGGTACATCGTGCGACCATCGGCCCCCCGCGGGTTGACGATTCGCGACAGCACGTCGCGCTGGACGGTCGTCGCGCGCACGATGGCTGCAGTGGCGATGCCGCCGCCGATGGCGCCGAGGACGGCGACGGCGACGAGCAGCAGAACGAGACGACGCGAGATGCGGGACACGAGTTCCTCCAGAGCGGTTGGAGGAACGCTAGCCGAGTACGGCTAGTCCCACGCGAGGACGACGAGATCGTCGCCATCGGCGCGCACGCGGGCGGTGATGCGATGCGGCTGGGCAGCGAGCTCGAGGTTGGCCAGACGAATGTCGGGCTCAAGCGCGGGGGAGGGCGGTACCGGGCCGCGGTGCGTGGCGCTGACCCCGTCGGCGGCGACGGGCGCAGTGCCGGGGTCGTCGAACAGGACGGCATGCACCTCGACGGTGTAAAGCGGCTGTCCGTCGGCATCCTCGAAGTGCTCCATGAGGATCGCGAGGTGGACACCGCCCTCAACGACAAGCTCGGTCTCCTCGAGCACCTCGCGACGCGCGGCCTCGAGCGGGTGCTCGCCGGCCTCGATGCGCCCACCCGGCAGCGCCCAGCGGCCCAGCGACGGCGGCGTGGCGCGCTCGATCCAGACGTGGCCCGCCGGGCTGCGCAGGACGCCCAAGGCAATGCGCGTGGTGGCCATACGAGGCACCGTAGCGGCCCCCGATCCCGGTGGTAGGTTGGGTCGTCCGAGATGCGCCGTTACAAGGACCAGCTGGGGTACGCCTCGCCCCTCAAGCACGCTCTGCCGGCGTTTCGCTCGCGCGACGGCCAGTTGCGGCTGGCGCAGGAGGTTGGCGATCGCATCGACGCAGGCGGCGTGCTCGTCGCCGAGGCGGCCACGGGCATCGGCAAGAGCCTTGCCTACCTCGTGCCGGCAGCCTTGAGTGGTCGTCGAATCGTGGTCTCGACCTCGACAAAGGCACTGCAGGGCCAGTTGCTCAACGAGGATCTGCCGCTCGCCCGACAGGCGACCGGGCTCGACATCTCCGCCGCTGTCGTGAAGGGGCGGTCGAACTACGTATGCCGTGTGCAGCGAGCGCTGGCGCATCAGCGTGTGCCGGAAGAGCTTCAGCCCGAGCTCGCGCACCTCGATGAGTGGCTTATCCGCACGCGTGAGGGCGACCGTGACGAGCTGCCGATGGTGCCCTCCGAGACCGTCTGGCGCGAGCTGTCGGTCGGCCCCGATCGTTGCCGCGGCGTCCGCTGCACCGAGCGCGACGGCTGCTACGCCGAGCTCGCGCGCGAGCGGGCGACCGGGTGCCAGATCGTGTTGGTCAATCACTCGCTCTACCTCGCCGATCTGGCGCTGCGCTCGGCGCGTGGCGGCGAGCCGGTGATCCTGCCGGAGCACGACATCCTGATCGTCGACGAGGCACACGACTTTGAGCGCATCGCGGCCGAGTCGCTCGGCGCCCGCGTCTCAGGCCCGGCCCTGTCGCGCTTTGCGCGCGACGTCGATAGTGCGTGTGCATCGGCGGTCAAGATCCCACCGTCGGCCGATCTCGCGATGCTCCAGGTGCACGGCGACCGGCTCTTCAACGCCCTGCCCGAGGGGCGTCGCGTGCGTCTCGACGAGCAGCGGCTGCAGTTGCTGCCGCGCGATGCGGCCGACGCCATGCGCGTCGTGCTCGATGCCATTGCCGAGCGCATCAAGGACCACTCCGACGAGTGCGAGGCGCTGGCCCGCCAGGCGCAGCGCCAGGCCTATGCGCTCGAGGCGATCCTGGCGCCCGACCATGAGGAGACCGTCGTCTGGTCCGAGCGCGATGCGCGTGGCGGCGTCGAGCTGCGCGCTGCGCCGACGGCGGTGGGGCCACTGCTGCGCGAGCAGCTCTGGGATCGTCTGCACGCCGCGATTCTGGTCAGCGCCACCTTGGCCGACGGTGAGGGGCTCACGGGTATCTGCCGACGTCTCGGCGCCGATGGGGCCAAGACGCACCTTGAGCCGTCGCCCTTCGACATCGCCGCGAACGCGCGGCTCTACGTACCTGCCGACATCGTCGGTGGTGGACAGGCCGATCCGGAGAAGGTCGCGACCCGGATCGCCGCGCTGATCGAGGCGTCCGGCGGACGTGCCCTCGTGCTGTCGCCGTCGCTCAATCGTCTGCGCACGATCCACGGTCTTCTGCGAGACCGCCTGTCGTTTCCCCTGCTCTGCCAGGGCGAGGCGGCGCGCGATGTTCTGCTCGAGCGCTTCCGCTCGGACGAGACCTCCGTCCTGTTCGCCTCGATGACGTTCTGGCAGGGCGTGGACATTCCCGGCCGCTCGCTCGAACTCGTGATCCTCGAGAGTTTGCCGTTCGCCGTGCCCGACGATCCGCTGATCGCGGCGAAATCGGAACGCGCCGAGCGCGATGGCGGCAGCGGCTTCAAGGACGTGGCGATTCCGCACGCCGCGTTGCTCCTGAAGCAGGGCTTTGGGCGTCTGCTGCGCAGCGAGTCGGACCGCGGCGTCGTCGCGGTCCTCGACTCGCGTCTGGTCACCAAGAGTTACGGCAACGACCTCCGTGCCAGCCTGCCCGACGTCCCGTTCACGGCCTCGCTGGACGAGGTTCGTGCCTTCCTCGCGGCGTAGTACCCGGAGCGGGACTCGAACCCGCACGCCTTGCGGCAGTCGATTTTAAGTCGACAGCGTCTGACCAATTCCGCCATCCGGGCTCCACGAGAATAGAGGCACGGCTCGGCTGGCGGACGCGTTGGTGCGATGTGTCACGTATGCCGCTGGAGAGCCATTGCACCGATGAGGTCATCCGCGACCTGCTGCCCGGGTACGTCGCCGGCTCGTTGTTTCCGGACGAGCACGCGCTGGTCCACGCAGCGGTCCAGCACTCGCCCGCGCTGCTGGCAGAGGCGATGGAGCTTCAGCTCGTCAACGAGCACCTGCTCGAGCTGCGCACGCAGCTCGACCGCTCGTCGCATGCCGTCGAGGCCTAAGCACTCGGTTCCAACCTGTCCCTACGCGGCCAAGCCGAGCGCCAGGCCGTGCAGGATGTCCCGCTCGGAGGCGATGTACGCGTCGGCATGGAGCGCGTCGAGCACGGCGAGGAGCACCAGCGCGCCACCGATGATGAGCGGGGCGCGGCCGACTTCGATCGCCGGGTGCATCGCGCGGCGCTGCTCGGCCGTGAGCGGCGCGAGCTTGGCGATCCAGGTGGCGACGGCATCGCGCGAGACGCGGGTGCCGTGGATCTTCTCCGAGTCGTAGCCCGGGAGCCCGAGCTGAATCGCTGCGAGCGTGGTGGCGGTTCCAGCCACGGCGATGGGGTCGGCCTCCACAGGCTCGAGCAGATCGGGGGAGACGTGGCGGTCGATCAGGCTGTCGATCTCCTCGCGCGCCACCGTCAGCTCGGCTGGCCCGACGGCGTTCTCATTGAGCCAGCGTTCGGTCATGCGTACACAGCCGGCCTGCAACGAGACCGCGCCTAGGACATCGGCGCCGCGGCCGACCACGATCTCGGTCGAGCCACCACCAACGTCGATCACGGCCGTCTTGCCCTCGGTCGGCTGGGCCGAGGTGACGCCGCGGAAGGTCGCGCGGGCCTCCTCGTCGCCCGACAGCGTGCGGGCGGGGATACCAAGGTCGCGCGAGAGCGAGTGCATGAAGGCCTCGCCGTTGGCGGCGTCGCGCACCGCACTCGTCGCGCTGGCGAAGATCACGTCGCAGTTGAGCTCGCGGGCGCGCTCGACGTACCCCGTCACGGCCTTGCGCGTGCGCCCCATCGCGGTCTCGGAGAGTCGCCCATCACGATCGACGTGCGCACCGAGTCGCGTGATCGTGAGGAGACGCTCGAGCTCATGGATCTCGCCGTCCTCAACGTCGGCGAGCAAGATTCTCGTCGAGTTGGTCCCCATGTCGATGACACCCACGCGCATGGCGGAAGCCTACGTGGAAGGCCCCGCGGGCGACGGTTGCCCAGTCACCAGTTCGTGACCTTGCGCTAGAGTGCCCTTCACGACGCGGGGTGGAGCAGTCTGGTAGCTCGTCGGGCTCATAACCCGAAGGTCGCAGGTTCGAATCCTGCCCCCGCTACTCGAGAGAGTCGGCAGCGATGCCGGCCTTTTTCATGTCTCCGCGGCCATTGCCCAGCGCATCGAGTCCGTCGTCCGTGCGAACGGCGTGGTGGTTCGCCTAGGCGGCGATGAGTTTCTCGTGGTGTTCGATGGCATCGACGGAGAGGCGTACGATTGCGGTCGTGAGCAGAGCGAAGAAGATGGTCTACGGCGAGCAGCCGACGTGGGAGCCGGTGAAGCCGAAGTACACGGTGGCGCACACGGTGTCGCACTGGATCATTTCGGCCATCTCCCTGTATATCGCCGCGTGGATACTGCCCGGCATCCACCTGGATGGTCCTCAGGGCGCCTTCGTCATCGTGGCCTTCGTTGCCATCTGCAACTCGCTGCTGGCACCCCTCGTTGCAGCGATCCGGCTGCCGTTTTCTGTGGCCCTTGGCTTCATTGTGAGCCTGCTGCTCAGCGCCGTCTTGATCCAGGCGGCCGCCACGGCCTTCCCCGAGTTTCTGCGTGTCGACAACTTCGGCTGGTCGTTTGCCACAGCGTTTCTGTCGTCGGGCGTCGGCGTGGTGATTGCCGTGATGGTGGGGGTCAACGACGACGATCTCTACACGCTGCGAATGTCGGAGCGCATCGCGCGCCGCCAAGGCGGGGCAGAGCGCACCGACGTGCCCGGGATCGTCCTGCTCGAGATCGATGGCCTTGCGCTGCCCGTTCTGCAGCGCGCGATCCGCGACGGCAACGTGCCCAACATGGCGCGCTGGCTGGCGGATGGTACGCACACGCTGACGGAGTGGGAGACCGATCTCTCGTCGCAGACCGGTGCCAGCCAGGCCGGCATTCTGCTCGGTTCCAACGACGACATGCCGGCGTTTCGCTGGGTCGAGAAGGAGACGGGGCGGCTGATGACGTCCTCGGCACCGGCCGACTGCGCGGAGATCGAGCGACGGCACACGTCTGATCGAGGACTCTTGCGGGATGGCGGTGCGAGCCGCGGCAATCTGCTGTCGGGCGGCGCCGACCATTGCATCCTGACCGTCAGTCGCATGGATGCCGAGACGAAGGCCAACCCAGGCTATCGCACGTTTTTCGCCAGCGTCACGAATTCCACGCAGACGCTGATTCTGTTCCTCTGGGAGGTCGGTCTCGAACTCGTCGCCGCGAGTCGGCAGCGACGTCGCAAGGTTGTCCCGCGCGGCCATCGTGGCGGCCTGTATCCGTTGATGCGCGGCGCGCTCTGCGTGGTGGTGCGCGACCTGATCGTCTTCAGTGTCTTGCAGGACATGATGAAGGGCCGCCCGATCATGTACGCGACGTTCTCGAGCTACGACGAGGTCGCGCATCACTCGGGGCTTGAGCGCGCCGACACGCTGGAGGCACTTCGCAAGCTCGACGTCGCGTTCGGCCGTGTCGAGCGGGCTCGCCGGTACGCGCCGCGGCCCTACGAGCTGATCGTGCTCTCCGACCACGGGCAGACGCAGGGCTCGACGTTCAAGCAGCGCAATGGGTATGGGCTCGACGAGCTCGTGCGACGCAACCTCAGCACGGGTGGCGTCGCGGAGATGGCGAGCGGCGATGAGAACGCGAGTGCCGTGTCGCGCGCGATCGATGAGGCCGCGGGCATGGACACCAAACGCAAGAAGCACGATGTGAGCGGTGAGGATGCCGTCGTGCTCGGCTCGGGCAATCTCGGGCTGATCTACCTGATGCACGAGAAGCATCGCCTGACGCGCGAGGAGATCGACGCGCAGCATCCCGACCTGATTCCTGCCCTCACGAGCCACCCGCACGTGGGCTGGGTGCTCGTGCACTCCGAGCACGAGGGTGCGATCGTGCTCGGGGCGAACGGCAAGCACGTGCTCGCGACCGGTCAGATCGAGGGCGATGACCCGTTGGCTGGATTCTCGGCAAACGCGCCGAAGCATCTCCTGCGGACCGATGGCTTCTCGAATGTCGGCGACCTTATGGTGGGCAGCTTCTACGACGCCATGCTCGAGCAGGGCTGCGCGTTTGAAGAGCTGATCTCGTTTCACGGAGGGCTCGGCGGTCCGCAGACGCGTCCGTTCATCCTGCATCCGGTTGAGTTGCCGGTGCCTGATGGCATCGTGGGCGCTGCGCACGTCAACGAGGTCATCCGTGGCTGGCGCAGCCAGCTCCACGCGACGTCTGTGGCGCCGCACTAGAGCGCCAACGGCGCCGTGGGCGATGGCGCGTGCGCAGTTGGTCATGGCCACGATGCCGCCTGCGTTTGCGCAGCCCGATGCGATCGCGACCGTCATCTCCTGGCTCGCCAGCGACGAGGCCTCGAATGTCAACGGCGCACTCGTCAGCGCCGACGGTGGCTGGTCGGCGGCCTAGGCGCCCGCTTCGTACGCCTGTGCCGCAGCGAGCATCGCGGCCGCCATGCCGAGCTTCGGCACCTCGGGCTTGATGTATGCGGCGTGGCTCTGGCTCAACTCGGTGGCCAGCAGCATGTGCGCGATCGCGTAGCTGAGCGGACCGGGATTGATGACCGGCACCGGCAGGTTCTCCGTCAGGAAGCCATGCGCCTGATGCATCGTCGTCGAGCCGAGGCAGATCACGTCGGCACCATCCTCGATGCAGCGCTGGGCTTCCGCGAGCAGCAGCGGAAAGACGACCTCTTCCTTGCCGCCGAGCAGGTTCTTGAGATCGGGGCGCATGTTGATCGAGCGGATCGACGCGCACTGGCTTTCGAGGCCGGCCTCGTGAATGCCCTTGCGATACACCGGGATCCAGCCGTCCCATTGCGTCAGCACGGAGAAGCGATTGCCGAGCATCAACGCCGTCAGGTACGACGCACGACCCGGACCGATGACGGGAATGTCGAGCGCCGAGCGCAGCGCAGCAACGCCCGAGTCGCTCATCGTGTCGCTGCAGACGGCGTCGTAGCCGCGCTCCTGCGCCGTCATGCCGACCTCGAACAGCGCCAGCTCGGCGAGCATCCAATCGTGCTGGCTGTCGAGTAGGGCGGCGCCGGCCTTGACCGGTTCGAAGTCGAACTGGATGTCGGGGCCGAGGTCGATTTCGGCCGCCTGTAGCCGCCGGTTGGCGACGCCCTCATCGTCGAGCGGGAAGGGCACGATCACGAGCACGCGCTTCGGCATGGTGGCCTTTCGGGAGGTGGGAATACGGCAACCGTAGCGCGCGCCTGTTGTGCATCATGATGTGCGCTTTCGGCGCACTATGATGCGTCGCATGCGCACCACCTTGACGATTGATGACGATCTGGCGGCTCTCCTGCACGAGCAGGCGCGGCGAACCGGCCGTACATTCCGTGATGTGGTCAACGAGGCAATTCGCGACGGTCTCTTACGTGGTGCGTCTGAGTCCTCGTGCGTCCCGCCGGTCCATGAGCTCGGCATCCGCCCTGGCGTAGACCTGACGAAGGCGTTGCAGCTCGTTGGTCAGTTGGAGGACGAGGAGGTCGTGCGCAAGATGGAGATCGGTAACTGATCGTTCCCGATCTCAACCTCCTCGTCTACGCCTCGGACGCCCGTGCCGCACGGCATGTCGACGCGCACCGCTGGTGGTCTGAGTGTCTCAACGGAAGCGAGCGCATCGGACTTGCTTGGAGCGTGGCGCTGGGCTATCTGCGGATCGTCACCAGCCCGCGCATCACGGAGCAGCCGCTCGCGATCGGGGAGGCGCAGGCGGATGTTTCGTTCTGGCTGAGCCGCCGCAACGTGGTGATGATCGAGCCGACGAGTCGCCACCTTGAGATCCTGGCTGGGCTGCTTGCGCCGATCGGCGTGGGTGGCAATCTCGTCCAGGATGCGCATCTCGCGGCGTTGGCCGTCGAGCACGGCGGTGAAGTGCACTCGGCGGACGGCGATTTCGCGCGCTTCAGCGGCGTGCGCTACTGCAATCCGCTGACGGCATAACTCAGCCGTTCTCGATGGCGCGCCGCTGGCGCTGCATGAGCGAGCACCAGTCCCACGCGGCGCCGCCCATCTCATCAACCTCATCCAGCAGATCGGCCACGAGCGCCGTGACAGGCAGCTCCTCCCCGGTGCGATCGGCCTCGTCGAGTACGAGCGAGAGGTCCTTGCGCATCAGCGTGGTCGAGAAGCCGTAGTCGAAGTTGCCGTCGATCATCAGCTCGGCGCGGTTCTCCATCATCCACGACGTCGAGGATCCCGTCAGCATCACCTCGAGCACCTTGCGCGGATCAAGGCCCGCGTGCTCGGCGAAGACGAGGCCCTCGGCGAGCGCCTGGCCCGTGCCGACGACGCAGATCTGATTGGCCATCTTCGTCAGCTGGCCTGCGCCAGGACCGCCGATCAGGTTGGCGCGCGCGGCGTAGGCGGCCACGACCTGTGCAGCCGTCTCCCACGCCGTCGCATCGCCGCCCGCCATCACGGCCAGCTTGCCGTTCTCGGCACCGACGGTGCCACCCGAGACAGGGGCGTCGATGAAGGCCCGTCCCGTCGCAGCGGCCTCGGCAGCGAGCTCGCGGGCGATCTCGGCGGAGGTGGTGGAGTGGTCGATCCAGATCGCGCCGTCGGCGAGTGACCCTTGCGTGGCGTCCCAGATCGCACGCAGCTGGGGATCCGCGGGAACGGACGAACAGACGACGCTGCAGTCGCGCACAGCGTCTTCAATCGAAGTGGCTGCCGTGCCGGCGAACTCCGCGGCCCAGCGTGCACCGGCGTCGGGGTCGATGTCGAAGACCGAAAGCTCGCGGCCTGCTGCGGCGAGATGCCCGGCCAGGTGCCAGCCCATACGGCCGAGGCCGATGAACGCGATCCTCATGCCGGCACGCCCGGCTTGCCGCGATCCTCGAGCGCAAAGCCCGTTGCCAGACGGGCGTGCACACGGCCGGTGGTGGCCATCGCGAGGATCAGCACCATCTCGTTCTCGCGCGGACCGTCGGGCACGCCAACCTCGATCGCGTCGTAGTGGCTACCCACGTACGACCACTCGATGTGCGTGAGCGGAATGTCGATGCGCGAGCCGACCGGGCCGACCTTCTTGGTGGACGGCACGATCGACGTGCCGCCACCGATTGCGGCACGCATGCCACCACCGCCGGGGATATGCCACATGGCGCCGTGCTCGATCTCGCCGTTGCTCCCGACGATCGCGCCCTTGCCGTAGCCCTCGATCGCGCTCTTGTCGCCACCGAGATGGTCGATCAGGATCGTGCCGAGCTGCTCGCCGAGCGCTTTCAGCTCGTCCATCGCCGGGCTCAGGTCCTCGACGTACTGCTTGACGTACGGATTCGTCACGACGGCCATCACAGCGCCCTTGCGCGCCGGCTGCTCCGGCGCAGGGCCGAAGTCGTGGTGGATCTCCTCGGTATACGTGGCGATCTTGCGGATGTCGAACAGGCTCATCGAACCCTCCTCCAGGCGATCCGGGCAGTGTAGGGCGACCGATCGGCAACGGCGACAGGTGTCGCATGTTCGGTACAGTTATGCCAGGGAGGAAGCCATGGTTGCCAAGCTCGGAGCGATATGTGCGCGATACCGCTGGGTCGTCGTCGTGCTCTGGATTCTCCTGCTGGCGGGAATGACCTCAGCCACGAAGCTCGTTGATGTCAACGAGAACGAAGGGCTGACCGTGCCAGGCACGAGCGCCTTTCGAGGCAGCGACACGCTCAACCGGGCTTTCCCAAGCTCGAATACCGGTACGCCTGGCCAAATCGTGGTCTACGGCGAACCCGGGGCGATGAAGGTAAAGGCGACCCAAGATGTCATCACAAAGGCCATCAAGGACATCAAGACGCTGCCGTCCATGGGCATGGTGGGGAATCCCTTTGCCGAGCCGACCACTGTCTCGCCGGATGGATCGACGGCGCTGATCAATATTCGTTACACGGTCAACGTCAACGACATCAAACCGGCGATGTATACCCATCTGCAGGACGTCATGGCGCCTGTCAAAGCAGTGCCGGGGCTTCACGTGGCGTATTCGGGTGCACCGGCGGCTGAGGCGGCGGGTGCGGGGCAGGACATCTCCGAGTTGCTCGGGCTCATTGCGGCGCTGATCATTCTCTCGATCGCCTTTATGACGGTGCTCGCGATGGTGGCACCACTGCTCAGCGCTATTGCGGGGCTTGCGCTGGGGTTGATGTCGATCACGGTGTTCTCGGCGGTCACGCCAATCACGTCGATCGCTCCGGTGCTCGCCGCGATGATTGGGCTCGGCGTAGGCATTGACTATGCCGTCTTCATCGTCAATCGTCATCGCGAGCAGCTGCGCGCGGGCATGACGATCGAGGAATCAATTCCCGCCGCGCTCGGCACCGCTGGGCGCGCGGTGTTGGTGGCGGGCGTCACGGTCGCCATCGCCCTTACCGGCCTCTTCCTCGCGGGTATCCCGACGGTTTCACTCCTGGGCGTCACAGCGTCGTTCGCCGTCCTGACCGCGATACTGGCCGCGCTCACACTGCTGCCCGCATTGCTCTCGCTGTTCGGCATGCGCATTCTTCGCAAGCGCGATCGCAGTGCGCCACCGATCGACTCGGCGGGCGAAATCTCGAACGGCATGTGGGGGCGATGGGCGCGACTTGTCGGCACCCATCCGGTTCCTTTTCTGCTGATCGCCGTCGTCATTCTCGGAGCCCTGACGATTCCGTTCTTCTCGATGACGCTCGGGCAGGTCGACGCGGGTTCCGACCCGCAGGGCTCGACGACCCGGATCGCGTACGACCAGATTGCGAAGGCCTACGGTCCTGGTGAGAACGGGCCAATCGAGATTGTGATCTCACCGTATGCGGATGAGGCGGGCGCAAAGAAGGTCATCGCTGCCATCGGAAAGGACAGCGACGTCAAGGTTGTCTATCCGCCGGCAATCAATGCGAAGCAGAAGGTGACGTTGATTCAGGTGGTGCCCAAGTCGTCGCCAACCGAACAGGCCACGGAGGACTTGGTCAATCGGCTCCCCGGTGAGGTGCAGCCGATTGTGGGCAAGGCCGTGACGGTCGACGTGACGGGAGTTACGCCGGCCATGCTCGCGCTCTCCAATCGCATCACCGACCGACTGCCGTTCTTCATCGGCGCTGTGATCCTGCTCTCGTTCCTCCTGCTGGTCGTTGAGTTTCGCTCCATCCTTGTGCCACTCAGCGGTGCGGTGATGAACGTGCTGTCGGTCGGCGCTGCGTACGGTGTGATTGTCGCGGTCTTCGAGTGGGGTTGGGCCTCTCGTTACATTGGCGTGCCCGAGGCGGTGCAGATCGAGGCCTACGTGCCGATGATGATGTTCGCCATCTTGTTCGGACTCTCGATGGACTATCAGGTGTTCCTCATCAGCAGCGTGCGCGAGGAACACGAGCGTGGTGCCTCGACACTTCGGAGTATCGAAGTTGGGCTGTCTCACACCGCGCGTGTGATCACGGCAGCGGCGCTGATCATGATCACGGTCTTTTTGGCCTTCGTCCTGATCGACAACGTGGTGATCAAGATGTTCGGCATTGGCCTGGCGACTGCGGTTCTGATCGACGCCACGATCGTGCGCCTGATGCTTGTGCCGAGCGTGATGGTGCTGATCGGCGACAAGAACTGGTGGCTCCCCGGCTGGCTCGATCGCCTGCTGCCGGGCGAGAGTCGCTCCGCCTAATCGCGCAGGTTCGGAATGGGGTCAGACCCCATTCCGAACGTCATGCGGAGGCGCGTTACTTGACGGCGTCGTGGCGCTTGGTGATGGCGTCGAGCATGCCCTCGTACGCCTTCTGGAAGGCGGCGACGCCCTCGTCCTCAAGCTCCTTCGTGACAGCGGCGAAGTCGATGCCGGCATCGGCAACGCCCTGCATGACGGCGCGCGCGCCGGCGAGGTCCTCGGTCAGGCGCGAGGCGGGATCGCCCTGCGTGCGGTAGGCCTCGAGGGTGGCGTCCGGCACGGTGTTGACCGTATCGGGGCCGATCAGCTCGTCGACGTAGAGGCACGGCGAGTACGCCGGGTTCTTCGTGCTCGTCGAGGCCCAGAGGGCGCGCTGGCGGGCACCACCGGCGGCCTCGACGGCCTGCCAGCTCTCGTCGTTGTCGAAGATCGCCTGGTAGACGTCGGCGTACGCGATCTTGGCGTTGGCGACGGCGGTCTTACCGCGCAGCTCCGAGCCCTCCGGCAGCATGTCGTCGACCTTCGAGTCGATGCGCGAGACGAAGAAGCTCGCGACCGACTGGATGCCGGTGACCGGCTTGCCGGCGGCGAGGCGCTCGGCCATGCCCGCGGCGTAGGCCTCGGCGATCTCGTAGTAGCGCTCGACGGAGAACAGCAGCGTCACGTTGATGCTGATGCCCGCGGCGGTCAGCTGACGGACCGAGTCGATGCCGGGCTTCGTGCCCGGCACCTTGATCAGCACGTTCGGGCGGTCGACGGCCGCGTGCAGCTCCTGGGCGCGCTTGACGGTGGTCGGCGTGTCGAAGGCGAGGTCGGCCTCGACCTCGATCGAGATGAAGCCGTCGGCGCCGTTGCTCGCGTCGAATGCGGGGCGCATGACGTCGCAGGCAGCCTGGATGTCCTGGATCCAGAGCGGCTCGAAGATCTGGACGGCCGTGGCGTCGGCGGGGAAGGCCGCGATCGCCGCGTCATAGGCGTCGGTGTCCTCGACGTTCTTGGCGAAGATCGACGGGTTCGACGTACCGCCGGTGACGCCGTCGTCGACCATGATCTTGGCCAGCAGGCCCGTCTCGACGGCAGGGCGCGCGACGTTGTCGTACCAAACGCTCTGACCGAACTGTCCAACTCCAAGCCACTTGCTAGCCACGTGGTTCCTCCGGATGCGGTGTGCACGCGTAGTCTACGCAGCGCAGGAGGCTGATGAGTGAAGGAGAGGTATCGTCGGTGAAGCGTGTCGTCATTCTGGATCCCCTGTGGCCTCTCGAGGAGTCTGCAGACGTCATTGCGACGCTCGATGTGACGCTCGAGAAAGCAGCCGAGGCGGTCGGGGACGACGTGGTTGCCGTGCTCGCTGCGCCGGAGCAGCGCGTGCCCGCGGATCTCCTCGACCGCGCGCCCAACGTCCGTCTCGTCGGCACGTGTTCGACGGGATACGACAACCTGCCGGTCCCCGAGCTGCAGGCGCAGGGCGTCACGTGCATCCACGTCGCCGGCTACTGCGACGACGAGGTCGCCGAGCACACCATCACGCTTGCCTCGGCGCTGCTGCGTGGGGTGCACCAGCTGGACGGCTTCACGCGCGAGGGTGGCTGGTGGCCATTCCCGCGCGAGCCGCGTCGCATCCGCGGCAGCCGCCTCGGCATCGTCGGCTTCGGACGGATTGGGCGCCTGGTGGCGGTGCAGGCCAACGCGCTCGGGATGGATGTCGTGGCCTACGACGAGTTCGTCGATGAGGCAACCATGCACGGCCTCGGCGTGGCCAAGGTCGACATCGACACCCTGTTTGAGACCAGCGATGTCGTCACGCTCCACGCGCCGCTCCTGCCCGAGACCACCAAGCTCGTCAACGCCCGGCGCCTTGCGCAGATGCGCGACGACGCGTACCTCGTCAACTGCGCGCGCGGACCGCTCGTCGACCATGCGGCCCTCGGCGATGCGCTCGCGCACGGGGTGATCGCAGGTGCGGCGATCGATGTGTACCCGGTGGAGCCACCGCCGGCCGACGAGCCGGCGTTCGGCTGGCCCAACCTGATCGTCCAGCCGCACTCGGCGTGGTACTCGCCCGAGGCGAGCTTGAAGCCCTACACCCGCCAGATCGACGATCTCGCGCGCTTCTTGCGCGACGAGACGCCGGTTGGTGTGATCCCGACGAAGGAGGCGTGATGCGCGTCATCTGCACCGACGACACCTGGCCGATCGAGCGCGCCCAGGCCACCCTCGATCGCGTGGGGGCGACCGTCGAGTTTGCCTATGAGGTGCCCGCGGGCGAGGACATCGTCGGCATCCTCACCTACCCGGGGTGCGCCATCGATGCGACCATCGTGGAGCGGGTGCCGAATCTGCGGGTTGTGGCCACGTGCTCCGGTGGGATCGACCACCTCGACGTTGCCGGTCTGGCCGCGCGTGGCGTCGCGTGCTGCAACATCCGCAACTTCTGCGACCAGGAGGTCGCCGATCACACGATGGCGCTGCTCTACGCGTGCCTGCGCGGTGTCGTCATGCTCGACGGACTCGTACGCGGCGGCAGCTGGTGGCCGTATCCGCAGCCGCCGCGCGTGGTGCGCGGCGCACGCCTGGGCGTCGTCGGCTTCGGTGCCATCGGCCATCTGCTCGTCCAGAACGCCCTCGGCGCGGGGATGGAGGTGCTGGTGGTCTCGCAGCACGCGGCCGCCGACGAGATTGCCGCCGCCGGGGCGACGAAGGCCACGCTCGACGAGGCACTCGCGACTTGTGATGTCGTGAGTCTGATCACGTCGGTGACAGACGCCACGCGCGGCATGATCAGCACCCGTGAGCTCGCACTGATGCGCAGCGACGCGTACCTCGTGAACACGGCGCGTGCCGCGCTGATCGACCACGAGGCGCTCGGGCGGGCGCTCGAAGCGGGGGAGATCGCGGGGTGCGCACTCGACGCGCTGCCGATCGAGCCGGCGCCGCCGGAGGAGCCTGCGCGCAGCTGGCCCAACACGATCCTCCAGCCGCATGCCGCGTTCTACAGCGCGGCCTCGGAAGCTCGATCCTTCGACAATCCCGCAGAGGACATCGCGCGCGTGCTGGCCGGCGAGCAGCCGAGCGGGCTCTTGCAGGAGGTCGCCTAGTCGCCGGCGACGGCGAGCGAGGCCTCGGTCGGCAGTTCGGCTTCGATGTCCTTCTCGGATACCGCGTTGCGCATCAGATAGATCGCGTAACCGATCAGGGCAGCAATGGCGAGACCTGTCGCGATGTAGGCAAAGAAGCTGGGCAGCGTCGTCAGCTTGAAGATGACGAACCCGACGATCGCGGCCGCCGGCATCGTCAGCGTCCAGGCGATCGCCATATCGACGAGGATACGCCAGTGGACGAGACGGCGGACACCGACGCCGGAGCCGACGATCGAGCTGGAGACGGCCTGGGTCGTGGAGATCGGGATACCGATGTTCGTGGCTCCCTCGATCGCCACGATTGCGCCGATGTTCGCGCCGAGGCCGGAGGCGCGCGTGACGCGCGTGATCTTGAAGCCCAGCGTCGAAATGATCGACCAGCCGCCGTACAGGGTGCCCAACGCGATGGCGGCGTGCGCACCGAAGATCACCCAGATCGGCGGCTCCAGATGGCTTGCATCGACTGCGTGGAGGTAGCCACCGGCGAACAGGGTGGCGGCGACGACGCCCATCGTCTTCTGCGCATCGTTTGAGCCGTGGCCCCACGACACCCAACACGAACTGGCGATCTGGCCGACTTGGAAGATCACGTGATCCTCATCCAGTTTGAAGATGCGCTGGATCAGCCGGATCACAAGTACGGCCACGATGGCAATCGAGAACGCAACCAGGGGCGAGGCGAAGATCGCGATGACGATGTCGCGCATGATGTCCCAATTGACTGCGTTCATGCCCGCAGCGCTGACGCCGGCCCCGACAAGCCCACCAATGAGGGCGTGCGACGACGACGACGGCAGACCGCGGTGCCAGGTGAAGTAGTTCCAGAAGATCGCCCCGATCAGGGCCGCGAGCGTGACGCGCACGCCGAACGGGACGGCGCCCTCGGCCACCGACGGCAGCGTGTCGAGCTTGACGGTCTTCGTGATCGTGTTGGCGACGGCAGTGCCGACGATGAACACCGGCAGAAAGTTGAAGATGGCTGCGACGAGCACCGCCACCTTCGGGCTCAGCGACCGCGTCGCGATCACCGTCGAGGTGGAGTTCGCCGAATCGTGAAAGCCGTTCGTGAAGTCGAACAGGACCGCCAAGGCGATCGTGGCGAAGACGGCGACGAAGACGATGTCCATCGATGGGAATCCTTGCGGATTTCCCGCACGCTGGATAGGGCGTTCACCGCCCTGATCGAATTGGCCCCGCGTGACCGCTAGGAGTCGATGACTTCCTGGCCGGCCGCGATGTACTCCTTGTACGGCTCGACCGCCTTCTGTGGCCATGCCTTCGGTGGTGCCCAGAGCGTGGCGTCGTCGAGGCCGAACGCCGCGACGATCTCCTTATCCGTTATCAGCTTGCTCACGCCGTCCTTCTGCGCGGAGGCGTAGGCGAAGTCGTTGGTCAGCGCCGCGCCGGCCTGGGGCGTGTCGATCGACGCCATCGCCGTCATGGCGCGACCCGGCTGTTTGCTCGCGGCGCTGAGGATCGTGCCGCACACCCAGACCAGGCGCCCCTCGACGGGCTGCATGTACTTGATGTTGCGGCCCTTCATCTTCGGGTGCGTCTTGATGTGCCAGTAGCCGGCATTCCAGACCTGGGCGATCACGACGTTGCCGTTGACGAAGTCGTTGACCGCATCGTTCTCCGACGTCCAGAAGTTGCGGAGATTGGCCTTGATCTGCATCGCCGTCTCCTTGGCGGCGGCCAGCTCGTCTGCGTTGAGCACGGTCGGATCCTTGGCGCCACGGTTGACCAGGGCGGCGATCTCGATGATCTCGTCGGGGCCGCGGAACGTGGTCATCTTCCCCTTGTAGCGGTCGTCGAGCATGATCTTCCACGTCTCCTCGCCACCGACCTGCGAGAAGTCGACGACGTCGGCGTCGTACGCCAGACACGAGAAGCCGGTGTCGAACGGCATGTGGTAATACGCACCGTCGATCTTGCCCGGCGCCTTGAGCGATTCGGGCACGCCGTCCCAGTCGGGGAGGAGCGCGGTGTCGAGCGGCTGGATCAGACCCGCCTCTTTCCACTTGGTGACGTAGCCACCGCAGGGATGGATGATGTCGGGGTTGAAGCCCGAGGCGACCTTGGCGAGTGCCTGGGTGTCGTCGTCCAGCAGGGTGAAATCGAGCGGCGACTTCGTTCCGTAGGGGCCGTCCTTGTACGCCTGCCACATGGCTGGCAGACCGTCCTTGGGCGAGTCGTCGTATCCGGCCCACGTGAAGACCTTCAGCGGGGCATCGCCTTCCGTCGCCGGATCGAAGCCCTTCGCTGCGACAGCAGCGCTGTCACCACTCGAGGAGGATCCACCGTCCGAGCCACCACCGCACGCGGCGAGGAACGCCGCGAGGCTCGCAGCGCCAGTCATGGCGACGAAGCCCTTGCGATTCATGCGTGCGTTCATGATGTTCCCTCCCTGGAGAACGAGCGGCTCAGCGCCGCGCTTGTGCCGATCCTACTTGGTGCCCGCGTCGGTCGTGGTGTCCCGGTTCGCAATGCGATCCTTGGCGCGCACATCGGCGGTGCAGCCGCAATTGGCGCCCTCAGCCAGGGCTCGGGCTGCGTTGGCGCGGCGCACCGCGTCCGCGTTGTCGGCGTTATTCGCGACGACTGCGGCGGAGCCAGCGAGTACCACGAGGCAGACGAGGGTCGCGATCAGCGCCCGCACGGTCTAGCGCCCTTCGAGCTTGCGGTCGCCGCGGCGACGGATGAACTCGGCGGCGATCGCCAGTACGAAGCTCAACACGATCATGATCGTCGCGACGGGAATCAGCGTCTGGGTCTTCTCCGGGAACTTGAGGCCGGAGTAGAGGTAGACCGGATACGTCGGCTGATCGCCGGCGATGAAGGACGCGATCACGACCTCGTCGATCGAGAAGACGAATGAGATCAGGAACGCGGACAGGATCGACGGCACGATCAGCGGCAGCATCACGCGGCGAAACATCTGGATACCGGAGGCGCCGAGGTCGTAGGCGGCCTCTTCGAGGCGCTTGTCGATGCTCGAGATGCGCGGCAGCAGGATCAGCACGGCAAAGGGCAGCGCGATCACGACGTGGCCGATCATCACGCTCGTCAGGCCCAGACCGATCGGGATGAAGCCCTTCTGGAAGAGGATCAGCAGAGCGACGCCGAGCACCACCGTCGGGACCACCAGTGGCACGAGGATCAGCGCCGAGATCAGCGCCTTGCCGCGCACGTGGCGGCGCGCCAGCGGATACGAGGCCATCAATGCGATCAGCGTGGCAATGGCGGCAGAGAGCGTGGCGACGCGAACCGAGGCCCAGAGTGCCTTGCGAATCTCTTCGGAGTGGAGCGCGAGGCCGTAGTACTTCGTCGTCAGTCCCTCGAGGGGGAAGGCCGCAACGGTGCCGTCATTGAAGGAGAAGACGATCAACAGCACCGTCGGCAGGTACAGCACGACCAGGAACAGCGCGAAGAAGATCGTCAGCAGGACCTTGCCGGTCGGCGAGATGACGACGAACGTGTCGGTATTGCGGCGGCGGGCCATTACAGATTGCCTCCGGCGCCCGAGCGCAGGAAGCGCGCGGTCGCGAACGTGAGCAGCAGGACGACGCCGAGCAGGAACAGCGCCATGACGGAGCCGTACTGCCAGTTGAAGGCGCCGCCCACGAACTGGTTGGCGAGCGACTGACCGTACATGGTGCCCTGCGTGCCGCCGACGAGTGTTGGCGTGATGTACTCGCCGATCGACGGAATGAACACGAACAGGAAGGCGGCGACGATGCCGGGCGCGATGATCGGCAGGCTGATCTTACGGAACGCCTGCCAGCGCGATGCGCCCAGATCCATCGCGGCCTCCAGCAGCCGGCGGTCGATCGTCTCGAACGACAGGAAGATCGGCAGGCAGATGAACGGCACCCAGGCGTACGTGAGCACGACGATCACGGTGAACTGGCTGTAGATCAGGAAGGTCAGCGGCGCCTTCTCGTCGACCAGGCCGACGGCCATCAGGCCCGAGTTGATCAGCCCCTGATCGCCGAGGATCACCTTCCATGCGAACACGCGCAGGAGGTAGGACGTGAGGAACGGCGCGATCACGACGAGCAGCCACGTGTACTTCGACTTGCCGATGCAGAAGGCGAGGAAGTAGGCGACGGGGATCGCGATGATGACCGCCGTCACCGACGACGTCATGGCCATCGAGACGGACTTGAAGAAGAGGCGCAGCGAGTCGCCATCGGCAGACAGCGACATCACACGGAGAAGATTGTTGCCCGCGGGGATCGTCATGAAGGGCGCGAGCAGGAGGATGAAGGCGATGCCGACGATCCAGCCACCGCGGTCCTTGCTGATCTTGCCGCCGCTGACCGCGAGGATCAGGAGGACGATGAACACGAGGGCGATCACCATCGTCGGGACGGTGAAGTCGATGCCCGGCAGCTGGACGATGACGCCAACGTTGACGAGCTTGCCCCAGAGCTCGGTGGTGAACGCATTGAGCTCGCCGTTGAGCATGGCGAGGGCGTCCGTGGGAGCGAAGCGCCGCAGGGCGACGCTGAACATGAAGATGTAGTACAGCGGTGCGAGGAAGAACAGGCTCAGCACCACGAGCATGGGCAGCATCAGGCCGTACGTGGACAGCGCAGAGCCGCCATCGTTGCGCGACTCGCGTCGGCTCCGCTTGATCGGGAGCTTGGGCTGTTCGGGAACTGCGGCCATGGTGCTCAGGCAGAAGGCGGGGTGGAGGGGCCGACGCACGGCCGGCCCCTCCGGTACCGCTTAGGCGGCCTTGACCTCCTCGCCAGCGGCGACGTAGTCCTTGTAGTTCGGCAGGGGAGCCTCGAACCACGCGTTCGGCGGGGCCCAGGCGGCCGGATCGTCGATCTGGAAGGCCTTGATCAGCTCCTTGTTCTTGATCAGCTCTGCCACACCCTGCTGCTGGCCCGACGCGTACTGGAAGTCGTCGGTCAGGGCAGCTGCTGCTGCCGGGGTGTTTGCCGCCGCCATGGCCAGCGAGGCACGGCCCGGCTGCTTGGTGTTGGCGCTCAGCACCATGCCGCAGACCCAGGCCAGACGGCCCTGCGTCGGCTGCATGTACTTGATGTTGCGGTCCTTCATCTTCGGGTGGTTCTTGATCTTCCAGTACCCGTCCGGCCACGTGTAGGTGGCGATCAGGTTGCCGTTGACGAAGTCGTTGACCGTGTCGGTCTGCGACGTCCAGTAGTTGCGCAGGTTCGGCTTGATCTTGAGGGCCGTCTCCTTGGCCGCGTCGATCTCCTCCTGCGTCATCTTGTTCGGATCGACAGCACCCTTGTTGATCAGGTGGCCGATCTTGATGATCGCGACGTCATCCGAGAAGAGCGCCATCTTGCCCTTGTAGGTGTCGTCGAGCAGGACCTCCCACGACTCCTTGCCGCCGACCTTGTCGAAGCTGATCTGGTCAGCGTCGTAGGTGAGGCAGGAGAAGCCGACGTCGAACGGCATGTGGTACGGCGCGCCGTCGATGATGCCGCCGGCCTTGATCGCGTCCGGAATGCCGCCGAAGTCGGGCAGCAGGTTCAGATCCAGCGGCTGAATCAGCCCGGCATCCTTCCACTGCTGCGTGTACGCGATGCAGGGATGGATGATGTCCGGGTTGTAGCCCGAGGCGACCTTGGCGAGTGCCTGCTGGTCGTCCTCGAGGAACGTCCACTTGAGCGGCGATGCCGACTCGTACTCGCCCTTGATGTACTGCTCCCACATCGCCGGCAGACCCTCTTCGGGGCTGTCGTCGTAGCCGGCCCACGTGAAGATCTCGATCGGGCCACCCGGCTCCGTTGCGGGGTCGAACGACTTGCCAGCAGCGGCCTCTTCGGCGGTCACGCCGTCAGCTGCTGCGTCGCCGCCGGACGACGACGAATCCGAGCTCGAACCGCCGCAGGCTGCCAGAAACGCAGCCAGGCCGGCTGCGCCGGACATGGCGACGAAGCCCCTGCGGGACATCGTGGTGTTGAGGAGCTTGGGCTCCATCTCTTCGCTCACAGGTTCCCTCCCATTACTCGGACTCCGACGCGGCATGCGTCGGAGCATCCCCTCCGTCCGCGCTCGAGGGCAGACCCTCGATCACGAAGCTGTTGTTCGCTGCCCAATGCAGCGAAATCGTGTCGCCGACCTGCGGGTCGGCTGCCGCGGCCTCGTCGTTGAGACGATGGACCTGCAGCGTGTCGCCATTCGGTAGCTCGACGGTGATCTGCGTCATCGAGCCGAGGTACATGACGTCGCTGACGCGGCCGCCGACGCTCGAGGCGTCGTCGCCGAGACCCGTGGCACTCAGGTGGATCTTCTCTGGGCGCACCGTGATCTGCAGCGTGCCGCTGGACTTGGCCGATGTGGCGACGATGCGCTGGCCCTCGGAGAGGTCCATGATCGCCTTGCCGCCCTCGTTGCGGTCGATGCGCATGTTGACGATGTTCGAGGTGCCGATGAAGCCAGCCACGAAGGCCGTCGTCGGGTGCTCGTAGATCTCGCGGGGACCCGCGCACTGCTCGACGATGCCGTTGTTCATGACCGCGATGCGGTCGGACATCGTCAGGGCCTCTTCCTGGTCGTGCGTCACGTACACGAAGGTCGTGCCGGTGCGGACCTGGATCGCCTTGAGCTCGTGCTGCATCTCCTTGCGGAGCTTGAGGTCGAGTGCGCCGAGCGGCTCGTCGAGCAGCAGGGCGGCGGGGCGGTTGACGAGCGCGCGGGCCAGGGCGACGCGCTGCTGCTGGCCGCCGGAGAGCTGGGCGGGCTTGCGAAGCTCGAAGCCCTCGAGCTGCACAGAGGCAATCGCCTCGGCGGCCCGGCTCTTGACCTCATCCTTCTTGACCTTCTTGATCTTGAGGCCGAACTCGACGTTCTCCTGCACGGTCATGTGCGGGAAGAGCGCGTAGGCCTGGAAGACCATGTTCACGTTGCGCTTGGCCGGCGGTACCTCGGTGACGTCCTCGCCGGCGAGCGTAACGCTGCCGATGGTGGGGACCTCGAAGCCCGCGATCATGCGGAGCGTGGTCGTCTTGCCGCAGCCGGACGGCCCCAGCATCGAGAAAAACTCGCCCTCGCGAATGTTCAGATCGATGTCATTCACAACGACGTTCTCGCCGAACGCCTTGGTGACACCGCTGAGCACGATGTGTCCGTCCACGATCTCTCCCTCTCTCCCGTACCGTCGTATTGTTACCGCACTTTTCCGGAATGCAAGCAATCCGGTGCAATCCGAATTTCATCTGTTCACCAGTGGTATGACGCCGACCTGCTTGACACGGAGCCCTGCTCCGGTGACCCTCCGTGCATGTCGCCCTCGCGATTGTCCAGCGGAGCGGTCGTGAGCGAAACCGCGGTGGAGCGCCGTTCAGAGCTTCTGGCTGCCACGACGCGGGTGATCGCACGGCGGGGGTACGCCGGTACGCGTTTTCAGGATGTGGCCGAGGAGGCTGGCGTTGCCGTTGGCACGCTGCAGCATCACTTCGGCACGCGTTCGCGCATGCTCGCCGAAGCACTTGAGCAGTGGATCGATGACATTGATCAGCAGCTTCTGATTCTGCGCAACGATCCGGGGGACGCCTGGGAGCGGTTGCACACGCTGCTGGTCTACGTCGGCATGCGCATCGGTGAACGCCACCCGTCGTGGCAGATGTGGCTTGACTTCGCCGGAGCGGCGCTCAAGGATCCCGAGCTACGACGCGCGGCGAGCCGTTCGCAGCAGCGGTGGGTTGAAGGCTTCGCCGACACGATCCGCGAAGGTGTCGAATCCGGCACGCTCCAGCCGAGCCTTGCGGGCGACGAGATCGCCGGCATCCTCTCGTCGCTGATGGATGGTCTCGGGCTCCAGGTGTTCGCCATGGAGAGCGACATCAGCGGCGCCGAGGTTACAGCCCGACTCGTGGACACGGCGCGCGAGCTGCTGCATCCTCGTAGCGCCTGAGCCGCCGCTGCGTGGGATAGTTCTGCCTGTGAGCGACCAGCCGAAGCAGCGCAAGGCCTCGACCGCGTCGCTCCTGCGCGCCGCCATGGACGCGCGGCCGGAGACTGACACCCGACCGTGGAGCGAGTTCGCGCAGGAGTTCGCCGAGCAGCAGGGCCTGGCGTCGGTCGGCAGCGTGCAGGTGCAGATCAGCCGCATCCTGCGCGAGCGCGGTGCGGTTGAGCCGCGTCGGCCGCGCCCGCAGGGCGACCGCGTGCCGCCGCGGCTGATGCCGCTGACCGAGGCACTGCTCGCGGCCTCCGGTGCGGGTTCGCTGGAGGCTGCCCTCGACATCGCGACGACCGGCATCGAGCCACCGTCGGACATCGCGGTCGCGCTCGCCGCCGCCATCGTCGCGCGTGCCGCGACGGATCCGGCACTCGCCAAGCGCCTCGCTGCGGCGGAGCGTCAGGTCGGAGAGGGGCGCGCATGAAGCGCCCGGTCATTGACACCGCCGCCGTTGACGCGCTCGCCGCGTACCTCGGCGACGTGTGGGGTGCACGTCCGCTGGCGGCCGAGTCCGATCTCGATCCCGTACTGCTGCGCGCCCTCCGCGGCGATCGCCTGCGCTTCGAACGCGAGGCCGAGAGCGGGGGCGAGGATCCCGTGTGGCGCGAGGCCATTCGCCGCCGGTACGACCGTCCGATTCCCGAGAGCGAGGGCGCCGTCGGTGAGGCGCTGGCGGCAGGAAACTGGCGCGATCTGATCAGCGTCGACCTCTCGCGGGTGTGGGTCGAGGTGCTGGCGATCGGCGTGTGGGCCGATGCGCTGCTGCGCGTGCTGCCGCCTGGACCCGTGCTGTCGTGCGGCTGCAACGCCGGGTATCTCGAAGCATGGCTCTCGTCGCGGCACCCGGATCGTCACTTCGTCGGCGTCGATCTCGCCGAGGGGGCAATCGCCGCGGGCTACGAGCGCATGCGCGACACCGGTGCCGTCGATCTCGAGCTGCGGGCCGGTGCCTATGCCGATCTGGCCGCCTGGGATGAGCGCTTCCCGGTCGTGCTTGTCTTGTCGGGCCTGCTCGAGCAGTTCCGCGCCGGCGACGGCGAGACCGCCGAAGGCATCGATCAGATCGCCGCAGCACTCGCCCCGAAGGGTTCGCTCGTCCTCGTCGAGGCGCGCCTCGCCGAGCATGCGCAGTCGGCCGCGCTGGCGCTGTCGCGCAATGGCCTTGGCATCGCACGCGCCGGCATTCTCGGTGGCCGTGGCTCGCGCCCGCTCCGCCACCTCGTGGAGCGTCAGCCGATGGGGGCGTGGCGTGCGCTGACGGGGATCGTGGCGACCGAGGGGCATGCCGGCGAGCTGTCGCTTGCCGGCGCGTGTCGCGCCGCTGCGCAAGCGTGGGATGAGTCGTTCAGCGCCTTCGCCGAGGAGCAGTCCGAGTGGACGGACCGCAACCTGGCGCGCGCCTGGGCGGCGCAGGCAGTCCCTGTCGTCCTGCCGTAGGTGGCTAGTCGACCCAGACGCGAATGTCGCCGAGGCCATCGCTGGCGAGCTCGGCCATCTGGCCCGACTCCAGCGCCTTGGCGGGAATGATCGCGCCGGTCAGGATCACGTCGCCCGCCTGCAACTGCACGCCGTAGCGAGCGGTTGCCTCGCTCAGCCACGTGATCGCGTTGAGCGGGTGCCCTAGGACCTCGGTGGCGTTCATAAATGCATCGGTGAACCCGTCGATCTGCAGCTTGACGTCGGTCTGGTCGAGCGTCATCGGGTCGTACTCGGTGTTCCACTCGCCGAGGATCGTGCCGTACTGCTGCGTGCCGTCGGCGACCAGCGTGGGCAGACCCGCATCGTCGACCTTGCAGCGAGGCTGGACGATCTCGAACGCGATCGCGACGCCATCAATCGCGTCGGCCGCCTCCTGGCGCGAGATCGGTCCGGAGATCGCCTGGCTGAGGCGCACGGCGATCTCGGCCTCGACCCCCAGGCCGGCACCGCCGGGGCTCGCCAGCTCGGCCTCCTCGACGTACGAGTTGCCGGCAAGGAGACCAGCGAAGACCGGCTCGGTCGAGCCATTGCGCGCCTGCGCGGCGGCGTTGGTGAAGCCGACCTTCCAGCCGATCTGGGGTCCGCCGCCGTTGGCCATCAGCACGTCGAGCAGGGCGAGGTGCGTGGCGTAGGCCTCGGCGAGGTCCTGTGGCGCGAGGTCCGCGGGGAGCAGCGCGTCCTCGTGCGCGAGACGGCGATCGAAGAGGGCGTGCGCGGCGTCGGAGATGCGGTTGGACATGCGGTGATCGTAGACGGGCGGGCGCGGTCTTGCAGGTGCTCGCTGGACGGCGCTATCCTTCTGCGCATGGCGATTCCCACCACCGAGCTGCCGCCGCGCACGGGCGATCCGACGCGGCCGTTCACCGAGCCCTCGCTGTCCGACGCCGACTTCGCGATCCTCGCGCGGCTGCACGCCAGCCTCGTCGAGCACGCGGCGGGCGGTGGTTCCGACGGACGCTGGACGGACGCCGCGGGGGCGATCCACTGGCTCGTCGTGCCCGACTGGGCGGCGCTGCGCACGGCGGTGCCCGCCGTGGGCGTCGGCTTCTTCGGCCAGGCGCTCGACGTCGACCACGAGCCGCTCTCGATCGTCGAGGCGGAGATGATGGAGCGCCTCGAGCGCTACCCCGGCCTGCTCGCGTACTACAACGTCGAGTGGCCGCAGGGTGATGGGACGAGCCAGTGGGGCAACCTCGTCATCTTCCGCGACCGCGACGCGATCGACGGCCTCAACCACGAGTCGCTGCATCGCACGGCCGTCGATCGCTCACCGCTCCACTACGACTCGCTGCGCCTGCACCGCATCGTGCTGCCCGACGGCGGCACCGGCCCGACGTCGCCGCAGCTCGATGAGTCGCTGCTCTTCGACTTCCGCGCCGATCCCCCGTGGATCGCGCTGCGCCCGGCCTAGCGGCGGATCTCGACGCTCGTCGACTTGACGACCGCAGTCGCGGTGTCGCCCGGCTTCAGGTCGAGCTCCTCGACGGCCTCGCGCGTGATGATCGAGACCATCCGGTAGGGGCCGCAGGCCAGTTCGACCTTGGCCATCAGGCCATCCTTCTCCACGGCGACGACGGTGCCCTCGAGTTGATTACGCGCGGAGACGCCGGTCTGTGGCGCGCGGTCACGCAGCAGTTCGCGCAGGTCCGCGGCGTCGATCGTGCGCTGGCCGCCCGTCGAGCGGGCGAACGTCACCCGACCGTCTTTCTCCCAGCGACGGAGCGTGTCGACGCTGACGCCGAGGATGCTCGCGGCTTGGCCGATGCGGATCTGCTCGCCCATGGGCCGAGGCTACCAGCCGCCCACGGGCGTCGAGGATCTGGTCGGGCTCCACAGCGGTGGCAGTTTTGCGACGAGCAGTACACCGCCACTGATCGCCAGCAGCAAGATGCCGACGGCCACCGCGGAGTCGAGGTTCACGTCGAGTTGGGCGTAGACGGCGAGGGGCAGGGTCTCGGTGATGCGCTCCACGCTGCCGGCGAAGAGCAGGGTGGCGCCGAACTCGCCGATGCCGCGCGCAAACGCAAGCGCCCAGCCGGCGCGCAGACCATCGGCGGCGAGCGGCAGGGCGATCCGGCGGAAGACCGTGCCCTCCGAGGCGCCGAGGTCGCGGGCGGCATCGAGCTGGTTGCGGTCGAGCGAGGCGAAGGCGGCGACGGCTGCGCGGACGTAGTACGGGCCGGCGACGAACGTCACGGCGAGCACGACGGCAGCCTGTGTGAAGGGCAGGAAGATGCCGGCGTCGGCCAACGTGGATCCAAACAACCCGAAGGCACCGAATGCCGTCAGCAGGGCGATGCCCGCCACCGCCGGGGGGAGCACGAGTGGCAACTCGATCAGCGTCAGCAGGGCAGGGCGTCCGCGGAACCGTCCGAGCGCAAGCAGGTACGCGGCTGGCGTCCCCACGGCCAGAATGATCACGTTGGCGATCACGTTCGTCTTGAGCGAGACGAGCAGGGCGGAGGTGACTGCGGTCTCGCGCAGCAGCCCTGGCAGGTCGCGGATCGGCACCTGCAGGAGCAGAGCAGCGATCGGCGCGAGCAGAAAGGCGAAGGTCGCGATCGCCGTGACGATCAGGAACCCGCGAAAGATGCCGGTCGTGAGTGTCATGTCTTCGGCGGCAGACCGAAGTGCGCGTTGAAGAGCGCCTGGCGGCCGCTCAGGCTGAGCAGGCGGGCGATCACGGCCTTGGCGCCGGCCGTGTCTGCACCGTCGCGCCTGACGGCGCACGCTTCGTAGCGGATCAGCGGCTGCGCGCTGGTGGGTACGGGGATCGCCAGGAGCTTCGTCGCGTTCGCGTACCAGTCGGTCGTGTAGATGAAGCCCGCGGCGGCCGAGCCGAGCGCGATCGTGCTGACGACGTCGGTGGCCTTCTGGTACTGGCTCACCGTGTTCTTCTGCAGCGCACGACCAAGGCCGAGCTTGCCGAGCAGCGTGCGGGTGTAGATGCCAAGGGGGACGTTCTTGCCGCCCACGGCGAGGCGGTAGCCGCCCGGCCTGTCGAGCTGCTGCACGCGCGTGATGCCGGCCGGGTTCGACGCGGGCGTGACGAACGTCAGCGTGTTGAGCGCGAACACGACCGGCGCGTCGCAGAGACCCTTCGCATGGAGGCGCTCCGCGTAGAGCGGTGCGGCGGACAGGAAGACGTCGGCAGGTGCGCCCTGTTCGATCTGAAACGCGAGGGTGTCGGAGCCCGCGAAGTTGGTGCGGTTACCGGGGGCGATCGTCGGCACCACCTTCGACAGCGAGGAGGCGGCGTAGATCGTGGTGGCCGAGGCGGCGGCGGGCGCGAGGGCGACGGCGATCAGGGTGAGCGCGAGGGCGCAGGACAGGCGGATGGGCGGCACGCGGACACCGTACCGCGACAAATGCATAGATACAACCTAGGTATTATATCCCCGTGTGCGAGGTTTCGCCCGGGGTCGGCTGCCGTGCAGGTGTGTGGGAGACTTCCGCTATGCAGATCGCTGCCATCCGCGCGATTCCGGTCAACATTCCGTTCGTCGCGCCCTACCGCTTCGCCTACGGCTCGATTGCGAGCCTGACGAAGACGATCGTTGAGGTCACCACCGACGATGGGGTGGTGGGCTACGGCGAGGCGGCCGATGGCGACCGCAGCGCCGCAATCATGGCCGTGGCACCGCGCCTGATCGGCCACGACCCGCTCGATCTCGATGCGATCGAGACGGCGGTCGTGCCCGGCTATGCCTATTCGCCGTGGGCCGACGTGCTCGGCGCCAAGCGGACGTTCGGCGCCATCGAAATCGCACTCTGGGACATTCGCGGCAAGATCGAGGGCAAACCGCTGTACGAGCTGCTCGGCGGCGCGGTGCGCACGGACATCCCGCTGACGGAGTACTTCTCCTATCGCTACCCCGGCCCGCATCACCCGGGCGAGTCGTCGCCGCTCGAGGTGGCGCGCGAGTGCGCACGGCTGCTCGAGGAGTTCGGCGGCACGATCTTCGAGGGCAAGGTCGGCACGGTCGGCGTCGACGAGGAACTCGCCATGGTGCGCGAGCTCCGCGCCGCGATCGGGGATCGCCCGCTGCGGCTCGACTGCAATGGCGGTTGGCTCGTGGCAACCGCACGCGAGCTGATCCCACGCTTCGAGGAGTTTGGCATCGACCAGTGGGAAGAGCCAGTCGAGGGCTTGGAAGATCTCGCCGCGATCCGCGACGTCACGGCACGGCCGTTCTCGTCGCACGTGACGGACCTCCCGCTTGCCAAGGCACTCGGCGTGCCCGACGTGATCGTCACGAACCTCAACGAGCGGGGCGGTATCCGGCGCACCGTGGAGTTCGTCCGCGCCTGTCAGGCCGCGGGTATCGGCTTTCGCTTCCATTCGGGCGAGACGGGCGTGGCCAGCACGGCGTACCTGCACATGACGGCCGCGATCGACCACATCAGCGACGCCAGCCAGACGCTGTTTCGCTGGTACGCCGACGACGTCATCGTCGGCGGCCCGTACGTGCCGCGTAATGGCGTCGTGCCCGTGCCAACGGGCCCGGGGCTCGGCATCGAGATCGACCACGAAGCACTCGACCGCTGCCATCGGCGTTACATCGCCGAGGGGCTGTTTCCCGGCGCCGACGGAGCCGAGTACGGCCAAGAGTTCTCTCGGCGCTAGTCCCGGCGTCGCCACGCGGGGCGGCAGAGGCTGGGGCGGCAGGATTCGAACCTGCGGTGGCGGGACCAAAACCCGCTGCCTTACCACTTGGCGACGCCCCAGAGTCGGGACGGAGCGTAGCGGCACGCGCGCGCGAGTTAGACGGTGACTGTGCCGCCGAGGGTCGCGCCGATCGTCACGGCGGCCTGCGTCACGATCGGAGCGGCGTCGTCGAGCCGGCTCTCGAAGCGAAAGCTGGGGGCGGACACGTTGATCGCGGCGATCACCTGTCCGGCTGCGTCATGGATGGGGGCGGCCACCGACACGAGGCCTGCTTCGAACTCCTCGCGGACGATTGCGAAGCCCTGCGTGCGGGCGTCGGCGATCTGGTTTGTCCATCGCGACAGTCCCGCGGCGACCACCTCGTCGTCGGAGAACCCCGTCGCGAGCGCTCGGCCGGCTGAAGTCGTGGCGAGCGGCGTGAGTCCGCCGACGCGGCCCGGTGCGTGAATGGCCACGGCTGGCGACTCGGTTGCGAGCGTGAGCACCTGGTCGCCCTGGCGGACGGAGAGGTGTGCGCTCTCGCCGAGCTCGGTGACCAGATGGAGCAGGACCGGGCGCGCGGCGGCGATCAGCGGTGCGTCGCCCGACAGCGCGGCGAGACTGAACAGGCGCCAGCCGAGGCGAAAGGCGAGCGTGTCGGGATCGCGCGTGACAAAGCCACGGTCGGCGAGCGTCGCGAGCGTGCGAGACATCTGGCTCTTGTCGACACGCAGCAGGTCGGCGAGCTGTGAGACCCCAAGGCCATCGCGTGCGGCGTCGGGCGTGGACAACGCGAGCAGCGCATCGAGCCCGCGGCCAAGCGCGGCATTGCCCGGGTTCATGACGTCACCGGCAGGTCGATGACGTCACCGTTTTCAGTGGCACGGCGAGCAACAAACTCGATCAACTCGGCCTCCTTGGCGGGGTCGAGGGCAGGTTGCTCGTACGACTCGAGCACCTCGTGCCAACGGGCGGCTGCGCGAGCAGCGTGGTCCATGCAGCCATTCTTCGTCCAGCGATCGTTGTTCTCTGTCGACGCGATGGTCGGCCGCCAGAAGCAGTCGCGGAAGCGTTCGAGCGTGTGCTGTGTCCCGAAGAAGTGGCCGCCGTGGCCAGCCTCGACGTGCGCGTCGAAGGCGAGGTCGGCTTCCGTCAGCTCGACCTTCGTGAACTGGTGGATCAGCAGGTCAAGGATCTCGGTGTCGGCGATGAACTTCTCGAAGCTCGTGACGAGGCCGCCTTCCATCCAGCCGGCCGACTGCCAGCAGACGTTGGCGCCGGCGAGGAAGGCCGACAGCAGCGTATTCATCGCCTCGTAGCCGGCCTGGTAATCGGGCAGCGGGCTCGACGTGAGCGTGCCCCCGCCAGACCGCCAGGGCAGGTTCAGATCGCGGGCGATCTGGCCCGAGGCGTACAGGCCAAAGGCCGACTCGGGACCCCCGAACGCGGGAGAGCCGGTCTTCATATCGGTCGAAGACAGGAAGGAGCCCATCACACACGGCGTGCCGGGGCGAACGAGCTGCACGAGCGCAACGCCTGCGAGGCTCTCCAGCGTCTGCTGCACGAGCGCGGCCGGGGTGGAGACCGGCGCCATCGCGCCCATCAGAAGAAACGGCGTGATGATGATCGCCTGGCCGGCGGCGCCGTAGTTGAGGATGCCGTCGAGCATGCGCGCGTCGAACCGCAGCGGCGAGTTGACGTTGCAGTTGGCGAAGATGACGGGCGTCCCGCCCTGCATGACCGCGCTGCCGTGGACGATCTCGGCCATGTGCAGGCAATCGGCGGCGGCCTCGCCGCTCGACGGCTCGCCGGCCCAGACGCGATCGGTCAGGCGGATCATCGAGAGCGCGCGCAGTAGGTGCCGAGCGTCGAGCGGGACGTCATTCGGCTCGAGGACGTTGCGGCCCGGCGTGTCGAGATTGTCTGTCATCTGCACGAGCCTGAGCAAGTCGTCGAAATCGGCCATTGTGCCGTCACGACGCTCGCCGTCCCGACGGACGAAGGGCGGGCCTTGGACGGCGCAGAAGATCATGTCGTCACCACCGATCCGCAGGCTCCGAGCGGGGTTGCGCGCGATCATCTCGAAGGTGCTCGGCGCCTTGGCTGCTTGCGTAAGCAGGAAGTCGGGATCGAAGCGCACGGTGCCGTCGTCATCAACGGTCTGCCCCGCCTCACGGAAGAGCTGCAGCGCCTGTTCGTTGTCGAACTGGACGCCAACCTCCCTACCGAGCCGCTTCCAGCCGGCGTGGATCGTGGCGAGCGCATCGGCCGATAGCGGCTCGTAGCGCGGCATCTCGTTGGTCAGCATGGGGCCCTCATCTCAACTTGCAACCGTAGTTGCAGATTACGGGATGGGCCGCATGAAGTCAACCAGCGAGCAGTGGACAAATGGATCCGGATCCATTCTGTCCTCCTCAGGGACAATCTGGATCCGGCACCAATCTGTCCCGTAGCAGGACATTTCGGACCGGGGCTCAGAATGACGCTAGGCGCGGCGCTTGGTCAGGAAGCGCGTGATGCCGGCCGCGATCGCGGCGGCCTCGGCGTGGCGGCCGGCGATCGACTCGATCTGGGGTGCGTCGAAGCTCGAGTGCATGTTGCCGATCTCGGTGAAGACCTTGGGAACCTTGGAGAGGTTCAGGCCGCCGAGGTCGTTGCGGACGATCAGACCGTCCTCGCCGATGTAGTTCGAGACCTTGGTCGGACCCTGATCGCGCAGCGCGTTGCGGATGTCGATACCGAGTGCGCGCGAGAGCGCGAGCATGCGCGGGGTCTGGCCGACGTCGGCGGGGAGGATCACGTGGAAGCCGAAGTTGTTGTTGTTCGTGGTGCCGTCGGCATGGATCGACACCGCGGCATCGGCGCGCAGGCGGTTGCCGAGCGCCGCGCGCTGTGTGATGCACGGACCGACGCCGGCGTTCGAGCTGCGGGTCATGACGACACGCGCCCCTTGCTGCTGGAGCAGCTGGCGCACGACGACCGCGACGTCCCAGTTGTGCTGCGCCTCGTTGTACCCATCGTCGGTCGACGCGCCATCGGCATCGCAGTCCTTCCAGATGGTGCCGGCCCACACCTGGCGGCCGGTGATTTCATGGTGACTCGTGTTCCCGCCGTTGTGCCCGGGGTCAATCACCACCGTCCGCCCCGTCAATGGCAATACGACCTTCTGCTGCGCGACGGGCGTGGGCGCCGCCGTTGGCGGTGCCACGACCTGAGCCGAGGCAACCGGCGCGAGCGCGAGCGTCGCCATCGCCACCGCGAGGAGGTACCGCCGGCTCATCGACGGTCTCCGAGCAGGATCACGATGCCGGCGAGGATCACGAAGGCCAGGACGAACGCGATGGCGATGATGCCGCCGATGATCAGGAAGGGGAAGAGCAGCGCGAGCGTCTGGCTGACCGCCAGGATCCACGTGAGCTGCCGAATGCTGTACGGAGTGCGGTCGCGCGCGACGATGTGGAGCACGATCGCCAGAGCCGCCGCGAGCAGCAGCAGGACGATCGAGCGCAGGAACCCGACGCCGCTGAGACCGAGCGCGACGGACTCCACCACGGTGATCGCCACGGCGATCTTGGCGCGATGGCGACGCAGGAACGGCAGGGGCTCGCCGCTGGTCGGCGGGGGTGCACCGTAGGCGTACGACTGGGACACGACGACGCGGACGTCGTCGGGATCGACCTCTATGCGGCGGGGTGCGTCCCCAGTGCTGCTGTTGCCGTCCATGCTGCGCCTTCCAGATTCGCTGCAGCAGCCGCTGCCTCCTGCTCCGTGCGAAACAAGCCGAAGACGACAGACCCGCTGCCTGAGACGCATGCTGCCATCGATCCGAGGGCCTGGAACTGTTCGCGCAAGCCGCGGCACGCCGGCTCGAGCGCCTCAGCGGGCACGGCGAGGTCGTTCTCGATCAGTGCAGCCATCTCGTCCAGGGTCTGCGGCAGCGTGACGGTGGATGGCAGCGGCCGTCCATCGGCGACGTAGCGCTGGTAGACGTCGCGGGTGGCCAACGGACGGCCGGGATGCGCGAGCGCGAGCCAGCCGGCGGGCAGATGTCCGAGCACCTCGACCCGATCGCCGCGCCCGCGCGCCACCGTCGCCTCGTCGTGCAGCAGGGCGGGAACGTCGGAGCCGATCAGCGCTGCCAGCCGATGCAGCTCGCTGTCGATCAGCGGCCGCGGCAGCAGGTCGTTGGCAAACCGCAGGGCGGCAGCGGCGTCGGCCGAGCCGCCACCGAGGCCGGCGCCGTGGGGGATGCGCTTGTCGATGTGCACGTGGAAGCCGGCGGGGTGGCCTGCCGTCTCGCAGAGCAGCCGCAGCGCTCGCGTCACGAGCGTGTCGCCGCCGGGAATCGCGGGGCAGTCGACAGAGGTCTCGGGCGCGTCGGAGATCAGCAGCACGTCGGCGAGTGAGATCCGGGCGATCAACGTGACGAGCTCGTGGTAGCCGTCCTCGCGGCGCGGGCCGACGCGCAGCAGCAGATTGATCTTCGCGCAGGCACGGACGATCGCGGCGTCTTCTGTCATGACGATGCCACCGTAGCCGCTGCCAGGGCATCGAGCAGCGGCGGCCAGCCGGCGGGCGCGATCGCCTCGGCACGAATGCGCACGTCGTAGCCCAGCGCTGCCAGCACGGATTCGGCCTGCTCCCGCGTGGCGAGCTGCGCCATCGTCAGCCCGTTGACGAGCGTCTTGCGGCGATGCTGGAAGCCCGCGTGCACCAGCCGCGACAGTCGCTCCCAGTCGGGCGCGCGCTCCGGCCAGTCGCTGCGACGGTGGAAGGCCACGAGCGCGGAGTCGACGCGCGGTGGTGGGTCGAAGACGGCGCGGCCGACGGGGTGGAGGTCGGTGCGGTCGCAGGCGAGCTGCATCAGCACGCTGACGGCGCCGTAGGCCGGCGTCGACGGGTCGGCGAACATGCGGTCGGCGATCTCGCGCTGCACCATCACGCACCAGCGCGTGATCGTGGGCAGCTCTGAGATCGAACGTAGCACCAGCGGCGTGGCGACGTTGTACGGCAGATTCGCGACGAACGCGGTAGGGGCGGGGGAGAGTTCGCCAAGCGGCACCTTCATCGCGTCGCCCCACGTCAGCTGCACGTTGGGGTGCGCGGCCAGTAGTGGCGTCAGGTGCGGCTCCAGCACGTGATCGATCTCGATCGCCTGCACCGTTGCGACGGTCTCCGCCAACAGCTCGGTGAGGATGCCCTTGCCAGGCCCTACCTCGAGCACGACGTCGTTGGGCTGCAGCTCGGCGCGATCGATCGCGACGCGCGCGAGGTTCGGATCGCGCAGGAAGTTCTGCCCGAAGCGCTGGCCCATCAGGCGATCGCGTAGGCGGCGTCGGCGTTCGCCTCGACCTGCGCCGCCAGCTCCTCCGGCGTGACGCCGCGGACAAGCGCGACGGCGCGCAGCGTGTCCATCACGTAGGCCGGCTCGTTGGGCGTCCCCCGATGCGGGACGGGCGTGAGGTACGGCGCATCGGTCTCGAGCAGGATGCGGTCGGCGGGGCAGCGTGCCGCGGCGAGCAGTAGGTCGGAGGCCTTCGGGTACGTCACGTTGCCCGCGAACGAGCACCACCAGCCGTTGGCGATCGCCTCGTCGAGGCGGTGCGGCACGGCGAAGCAGTGCAGGATCACGCGCTCCGGACCCTCCTCGATGAGCAGCGGAAAGCACTCCTCATCGGCATCGCGGCAGTGGATCGAGACGGTCTTGTCGAGCTCGCGGGCGAGCGCCAGCTGACGGCGGAAGACCTCGGTCTGGGTGGCGCGGTCGGCGTGCTCGCGGAACCAGTCGAGGCCGGTCTCGCCGATCGCGACGCAGCGAGGGTGCGCGGCGCGCTCGCGGATCTGAACCTCCAGCTCGTCGGTCCACTGGTCGGCGCTGTTCGGATGCAGCCCCGCTGTCGTGTAGATGCCCGGCTCCTCCAGCAGCGGTGTGACGGCGGCCATCTCAGATGCGCTCGAGCCGATCGTGACCATGCGCTGCACGCCGACCTCGCGGGCCCGCGCGATCACCTGCAGCGGCGGGTCATCGCAGCTTGTGAGATGGGTGTGGGTATCGATCAGGACGCATCGCCCCCGAGCGGCTCCTCGACCCGGGGGAAGAGCGGTCCGACGGGCGCGGTCGCCGTGCCGCCGACGAGCAGGTTGGGTGCGGCCTGGCTCCAATCGACCGACGCGTCGGCTCCCAGTGCGGCGAGGATGCGCGGGGCGCTCTCGGGCAGGACGGCGGCGAGCAAGACCGCCACGGCACGCGTGCCATCGGCGAGCGTGTAGAGGACCTCGTCGAGCTCGGCCGCTTTGTCAGGATCCTTCGCCAGCGTCCACGGTGCCCGTGCATCGACGAAGCGATTGAGGTCGCGGACGATCTCCCACGCGGCTTCGAGCGCCTCCGTCAGCTCCATGTCGGCGACGTGGCGCCCAACGGCCTCGCGCGCCTGCTCGACCGCGCCCGCGATCGTGGAGTCGCACTGCGCGGCGGGCACGATGCCGTCGCGGTACTTCCCGATCATCGCGACCACGCGGTTGACGAGATTGCCCAGATCGTTGGCGAGCTCGGAGTGGTAGCGCTCGTGCACGGCCTCGTACGAGATGCCGCCGTCGCCGCCGAAGCGCACGTCGCGCAGCAGGTAGAAGCGGAGCGCGTCGACGCCATAGGCCTCGATCACGGCGAACGGGTCGAGCACGTTGCCGAGCGACTTCGACATCTTCGTGTCGCGCACCGTCAGGTAGCCGTGGATCATCAGCCGCTGCGGCAGCGCGTAGCCCGCGCCGAGCAGCATCGCCGGCCAGATCACCGCGTGGAACTTGAGGATGTCCTTGGCCAGGAGCTGCCAGCGCGGCGGCCAGTAGCGGCTGGTCAGATCTTCGCCGGGGCGCGCGTACGTCAGCGACGAGGCGTAGTTGAGGAGCGCGTCGAACCACACGTAACACGTCTGCTCGGGTGCCCAGGGCAGCGGCACACCCCAGTCGATCGAGGCGCGTGACAGCGACACGTCGTCGAGGCCGCCGGCGATGAACGACCGGGCCTCGTTGAAGCGCGATTGCGGGCTGACGAAGTTCGGCGTGGCGTCATAGTGGTCAAGCAACGGCTGCTCGAAGGCGCTCAGGCGGAAGAACCAGTTCGACTCCTGCAGCCACTCGGGCTTGGTGCCGTGGTCGGGGCAGAGCCCGTCGACGAGCTCCTCTTCCTTGTAGAAGGCCTCGCAGCCGGTGCAGTACAGCCCCTCGTAGGTGCCCTCGTAGACGTGGCCGTTGTCCTTCAGCGTCTGCAGGAAGTTCTGCACGAAGGTCATGTGGCCCTCGTCCGTGGTGCGGATGAAGAAGTCCTGCGTTGCGCGGACGTCCTCGGTCATGCGGAGGAAGTTGGCGCTGTTCTTGTCAACGAACGCCTGTGGCGTCAGGCCAAGCTCCTCGGCGACGCGCGCGTTCTTGTCGCCGTGCTCGTCGGTGCCGGTCAGGAAGAACACGTCCTCGCCGCGCTGTCGCATGTGGCGCGCGTAGATGTCGGCCGCGATCGTCGTGTACGCGTGGCCGAGGTGCGGCTGCGCGTTGACGTAGTAGATCGGCGTCGTGAGGAAGGTCGGTGTCGGCACGGGGCTAAGGGTATCGGCGCGGACGCGCAGCGGGCGGCACGAGGACCGTGCGCCGATCCCGCAGCCCCGTGCCGACACCGACCTTCCTCACCGGGGTGGATGCTCCAAAGGGGTCAGACCCTTTTGGAGCATCGCGTCGACGTGCGACGTAGCGGCGACGATGTCCTATGCGCCAAAAGGGTCTGACCCCTTTGGAGCATCCACCTCGGATCGACCGCGTCTTTGCCGTGCCGAGCCTGCCGCTGCTTGGCAGAGGAGCGCCGGCTCAAGTGCCACGATCGTCGCGTGGCGCACCCGCCTCAGGGTCGGTAGAGGTCGCGCGCCGAACGGCCGGTGAGCCCGGCGACGATCCGTGCGGCATCCTTGGCGCCGAGTCCGCGCTCGCGCAGCTCTGCCACAGCCGACTCGATCGCGGCGGGCGCAACGCCCTCCGTCGCCACCGGTGCGAGGACGAGCACGATCTCGCCCTTCGGTGCGGCGGCGAAGCGCTCCGCGAGCTCGGTCGCCGTCCCACGGGCAATCTCCTCGTGCAGTTTCGTCAGCTCGCGGCAGACGGCGATGCGTCGCTCCGGCGCGCGTTCCGCCAAGAGCGCCAGCGTGGAAGGCAGGCGATTGGGCGACTCGAAGGCGACGAGCGTGATACCCCAGCCGTCGGCCTCGTCCAGCGTCTTGTTGATCGCACCGACGGCGCGGGGCAGGAAGCCGATGAAGGCGAAGCGGTCTGCGGGCAGCCCGGATGCCACGAGCGCGGTGGTGACGGCGTCGGCGCCGGGCAGCACCTCGACGTCGATCCCCGCGCTGATCGCCGCGCGCACCGCGGCGCCACCGGGGTCGGACACGAGCGGCATGCCGGCGTCGGTCGCGAGGCAGACATGCTCGCCCGCCGCGAGGCGCCGCAGCAGATCGGGAATCGCCGCTTCCTCGCGGTGCGCCTCGATCGAGGTCATGCGGACATCGATGCCGAGCAGGTGCAGCAGCTGCCCGGTGCGGCGCGTGTCCTCGCAGGCCACGAGGTCGCACGCGCCGAGCGCCGCACGTACGCGGGGTGTCAGGTCCTCGAGATTCCCGATCGGTGTCGCGCAGATGGTGAGCCGTCCCGCCATACGGGGAGGGTACGCGGTCGCAGGAGGGAATACCCTGTGTTCGTGAGCGATCGTCCCTACAAGACCTACAAGGGTGGCAAGGTCAAGCCCGACAAGCGCGGTGCGAGCGTTGCCGTACCCGAGGCGCCGCCCGAGCGCCGCGGTGCGATCGAGCTGCCGCCACCGGGTGCGCCGCCGCCGATCGAGCCGCCCCGCTTCCGCTGGTGGAGGAAGGGCGACGTGCCCGGCTGGCGCCCGACCCGCCGCGAGCCGCGCTCACTCAAATTCTGGATCGTCACGATTCTCGTGATCGTCATCGTGCTGCTGCTCGGCTGGTTGACGCTCGGCATGCTCGCCGTCCGCAGTTCCGTCTCGCAGGCCAACGATCGCCTCGATCCTCGCGCGCGCGCCGCACTCTCGCCCTCGGGCGCGATCCTCACCGACCCCACCACGATCTTGCTGATGGGCGTCGATGCGCACGCCAACTCCGACACGCTGCAGGTGATGCGGTTCGATCCCAACCGCCAGTTGGAGTCGACGCTGGCGATCCCGCGCGACCTCCGCGTCAACGTGCCGGGCTACGGCGACCAGAAGATCAATGCGGCCTACGCCACCGGTGGTCCTGCGCTCGCAATCAAGACCGTCTCGGAGTACACGGGTCTGCCGATCGATCACGTGATGATCATCGACTTCAGCGGCCTCGAGAAGGTTGTCGATGCCGTCGGCGGCATCACCATCGACAACCCGGGCAACATGCGCTCGATCTTCGACGGCAAGCTCTACAAGTTCCCGAAGGGGCGCATCACGCTGAACGGTGCCGACGCGCTGGCGTACTCGCGCATCCGCAAGAACATCCTCAACCCGTCCGATTCCGACGTCAGCCGCGGACAGCGCCAGCAGATGGTCATCCAAGCGCTGCGGTCGAAGATCGCGAGTCCGATTGGTCTGCTGCGCCTGCGCACTGTCGCCACCGCGCTCGGCGGTGCCTTCTCGACGGACCTGACGCTGTGGCAGATGACCCAGCTCGGCTACCTCGATGCGCGCGCCTCGACGCGCCTGCGCTGCAATCTCGGCGGCACGCCCGCACCGCTCGACGGCCAGGACGTGTTGATCCCCGACGGGTCGGGCAATCGTCGCGTGCTCGGCGAGTTCCTCGGCAATGCTGCCGTTCAGCCTGCGGCATCGCGGTCGATGTTCGCCGCGCAGTGTCACAAGGCCTAAACCAGATCAGAACCCATGACGGACCTGAGCCCGCCGATACTGGCTCCCGGTCGTCACCGGACCTGTCTCGCCATGGCGCACACCCTTCTGCGATCCCACCTGCACCTCCGTCTGGCGGTCGTTGTCGCGGTGCTTGCGATGCTGTTCTGCTCCTCCGCTGATGCGCAGACGCCTGCGCCAGGACGCGTCGTCGTCGTACGCACGTCGTACCGCGCGTGGAATGGCGATCTGCGAGCCATGCGCATCGCCTTTCCCTCCAATTTCCAACAGCTGGCACGCGGTCGGTCGCTGCCGTTGGTGATCGCCCTGCACGGCGCCGACGGCAAGGTGCAGTGCGACCGGACCTTCGGGCAGACCCCGGTGCGCTACGGCTTCGTCGTGGCGTGCCTCGAAGGCCAGGGTGTGGCGACGCGCAAGTTCTCGTACGGTGCGCCCGGGCAGATCAGCGACCAACTGCGCGTGCCACGGCTCGTGCATCTGAAGGCCCCGCGGCTACCGATCGACCCCACGCGGGTGATCATCGTCGGCGCCAGCATGGGAGGCATGGAGGCGCTCCTGGCGGCGGACCGGGCACCCGATGAATTCGCTGCTGTCGTCGCGCTCGACGCGCCGGTTGACCTCGCTGCGCACTATCGCAACGTCGCACCTGCCGGCCCGCCGAACCTGAAGACCAAGGCGATGCTCGCCGAGTGCGGCGGCACGCCGGACCAGGCCGCCGACTGTTACGCCGAGCGGAGTCCGCTCGAGCACATGACGCAGTTCGGCGACACGCGGGTGCCCTTGATCATGTGGTGGAGCGCCCACGACCCGATCGCCGGATCACCAGAGGCGTCGCCGGCCTACATCGAGGCGATGCGCACCGACTTCCCGTGGCACCCGATCTACGCGCGTGTCGGTGCCTGGAAGCACGGGCGCGCGTGGTGGAGCCACGGCCGTCTCTGGCTGACTGACGCCCTCGCTCTGGCGCGCGCCAACCCGCAACGCCGCGCCGCCGACTTCGGGTAGCATCCCGGCGTTCGGCGGCGTAGCTCAGTTGGTTAGAGCAGCGGAATCATAATCCGCGTGTCGTAGGTTCGAGTCCTACCGCCGCTACTCCGGGCCGCTGGCCTTTCGGGCGGGCGGCGCCGGCTTTTACCGCCATGACGTCCGCCCCGATCATCCTCGTTCCCGGCTTCTGGCTCGGCGCGTGGGCGTGGGACGACGTCGCTGACGTCCTGCGTGCCGAGGGCCACGACGTGACTGCGCTGACGCTGCCCGGCCTCGAGTCGGTCGACGCCGATCGCTCGGGCATCAGCCTCGCCGACCACGTCGATGCGATCTGTGCCGCGATCGAGGCCGCCGATGCGCCGGTGGTGCTGGCGGTCCACAGCGGCACGGGCGTGGCGGGCTATGCCGCCAGCGACCGGCTGCCGGGCCAGGTCGCGAGGATGGTCTACGTCGACTCCGCACCCGGTACGGGCGCGCTCAACCCGGAGTTCGAGGACGACGAACTGCCGTTCCGTACGCACGCCGAGTTGCAGCAGGAGAATCTCGACGGCCTCAGCAAGGAGCAGCTGCAGGTCTTTCGGCACCGTGCCGTGCCGCAGCCGGGCGCGACCCTGCGCGACGCGCCGGTGCTCGAACACGACGCGCGTCGCGATGTGCCGACGACCGTGATCTGCACGGGCTTCACCTCGCAGCAGGTGCAAGAGGCGGTGGGAGAGGGCTACCCGTGGCTGGCAGGGCTTGCCGAGCTGACCGACGTGACGTACGTGGACCTGCCGACGAGTCACTGGCCGATGTGGTCGAAGCCGCGCGAGCTTGCCGAGCTCTTGGCCACGGCTGCCGCGCCCGCTGCCTGACACGTAGGCGTAGGCTTCCGCTCGATGGAGGCGCTTGCCACACGTATCCCGGGCCCGGCCCTGATGGGCATCGTCAACGTGACGCCCGACTCGTTCTCCGACGGCGGGCAGTTCACCGACCGTGACGCCGCGATCCAGCACGCGCTCGAGCTGGTTGCCCAGGGCGCGGCGATTGTCGACGTCGGCGGGGAGTCGACACGCCCCGGAGCGGCAGCTGTGTCGGAGGCAGAAGAGCTGCAGCGCGTCGTCGACGTGGTCACCGGGATCCGTGCTGCGAGTTCCACGCCGATTTCGATCGACACGATGAAGAGCGCCGTCGCGGAGGCCGCGATCAGCGCCGGCGCGACGTTGGTCAACGATGTCACCGGCTGCACCTTCGACCCGCGCATCGTCGACGTCGTGCGCGACGCCGAGGTCGACGTTTGCGTGATGCACATGCAGGGCGAGCCGCGCACGATGCAGGATGCGCCGCACTACGACGACGTCGTGCGTGAGGTGGGCGACTATCTTCGGTCGCGCGTCGAGGCACTGATGGCAGCGGGTATCGATCCGCGTCGCATCGCCGTGGATCCCGGCATCGGCTTCGGCAAGACGGTCGAGCACAACGTCGCGCTCCTCGCCGCCACGCACGAGCTGGGCGAGGCGACCGGCTGTCCGGTGCTCGTCGGTGTGTCGCGCAAGCGCTTTCTCGGCGCACTGCTCGGCGACGCAGAGCGCGACCGGACGACGGCTACGGTCGCCGCCGGCATGGCCGCAATTGAGCGCGGGGCGTGGATGCTGCGTGTGCACGACGTCGCCCCGCATGCCGAGGCGCTGGCGGTGCTTCGCCCGGTGCTCGGATCTGGCACGGTGCCCGCATGACGCGCCAGCTTGGCATTCAGGTCGTGGGCATCGAGGTCTTCGCCTTCCACGGTGTGCTCCCCGAGGAGCGCGCGCAAGGACAGGACTTCCGCATCGATGTGCACCTCGTGCCGACCTCGGATCGCGCCTGCGATACCGATGCGCTGGGCGACGCCGTTGACTACGGCGCCGTCACCGAGCGCGTCGTCGCCATTGCCACGGGCGACCCGGTCGATCTGATCGAACGCCTCGCCGATCTGATCGCCGTCGATCTCCTTGGCGCGTTCCCGATCGAGCAGGTCACCGTCGCCGTGCACAAGCCGCACGCCCCGATCGCCGCCCCGTTCGGCGACGTGGTCGTGTCCGTCACGCGCACCGCATGACGCGCGCGGTCATCGGCATCGGCGGTAACGTCGGCGACGTCGCCCAGGCGTTTCGCGAGGCGCTGGCCGAACTCGACGCCGCAGCTGGCGTGCACGTCGTCGCCGCGTCGTCGCTCTACCGCACGGCACCCGTCGGCGGTGTGGCACAAGACGACTTCCTCAACGCGGCCGCACTGCTCGAGGTGACGATCGGGCCGGCGCAACTGCTTCAGCTCTTGCTGGCGACGGAGGACGGCCACGGCAGGACGCGCGAGATCCACTGGGGGCCGCGCACCCTTGATCTCGACCTGCTCTGGTGCGAGGACCTGGTGCTGGCCGCGCCCGGGCTGATCGTTCCCCATCCGCGCCTGCACGAGCGACGTTTCGCGCTGCAGCCGTTGGTCGAGGTCGCGCCCTTCGCGGCCGACGCGGATGGCGTCGACTACGCGACGATTCTGGCCGAATTGCCGCTGGACGGCGTTACCGTCGTCGGGGACCCTTCGCTCGTCTACGATCCCTCGTGATCCGACCGGCATAGCCAGGGAGTCGAACGTGTCGCATCTTGAGGACCTCGAGGAGTACGACGCCGAGCTCGAACTCACGCTGAAGCGCGAGTACGCCACGGTGTTCGGCCTATTCCGGTACTGCATCCTCACGCAGGAGGCCACGTACCTCTGCAACAAGCTGGAGATGTCGATCGAGCATCAGCCGTCGTATCCCCTCTTTCATCTGAAGATGGAGGACGTGTGGGTGTGGGACAAGAATCGCCCGAGTCGCATCATTCCGCGCGCCGAGGTCCACACCACGCAGGACGTCACGGTCGAGGAGCTGAAGCCCGAGGACGACATCTTCACGACGTTGCCGCCGGACTTCACGCCGCCCATCGAGGACTAGTTCGTGCTGCTCGCCGTCGACGTCGGCAATACGTCCAGTGTGATCGGCCTGTTCGATGGCGACAGGCTCGCTGCCGAGTGGCGCATCGCCACGCGCTATCGCACGACAGACGAGCTTGATGTGACGCTGCGCGGCCTGCTTGCCTCGCGCTCCATCGACGCGTCGCTGATTACCGCCGGGTGCCTGTCGACGACGGTGCCGCCGGTGCAGCAGGCGTGGGAGGAGGTGCTCCAGCGCGTGGCGGGCGTCGAGCCGATCACCGTCGGGCCGGGCGTCAAGACGGGCGTGGCCGTGCGCGTGCAGAATCCGCGCGAGGTTGGCCCCGACCGCATCGCCAACACCGCGGCGGCCGCCGCCACGGTCGGCACGCCGTCGATCGTTGTCGACTTCGGTACCGCGACCAACTTCGATGTCGTGGCGCCCGACGGCGCGTTCATCGGCGGTTCGATCGCTCCGGGCCTCGAGGTCTCGATGGAGGCGCTCTTCGCCCGCGCTGCGCGCCTCGGCAAGGTCGAGCTCGTCGCGCCACCGAACGCCATCGGGACGGCCACGATCGATTCGCTCCAGTCCGGCGCGGTCTATGGCTTCGCCGGCCTCGTCGATGGCATCGTTGGTCGCCTGCGCGAGGAGCTCGACGCGCCCACGTGCCCCGTGGTCGCGACGGGTGGGCTGTCGGTGCTGATCGCCGAGCACTGCGCGACCGTCACCAGCGTCGATGCGCAGCTCACGCTGACGGGTCTGCGCCTGATCTGGGAGCGAGCGAGCGCCGCCGCATGACCAAGCGCGCGTGGGACGGCAAGACGTACGACCGCATCGGGACGCCCCAACTGGAGTGGGGCAAGGTCGTGCTCGACCGCATGCACCTGCGTGGTGACGAGACGATCGTCGATGCCGGCTGTGGCTCGGGACGCGTGACGGAGCTGCTGCTCGAGCGTCTGCCCGAGGGACAGGTGATCGCGCTCGACGGCTCGGCCTCGATGATCGACGCGGCGCGGGAGCGCCTCGGTGGCCACGCCAATGTCGAGTTCGCGGTCATGGACCTGCTCGAGCTCGACCTCGGTGGCCGCCAGGTCGATGGCGTCATCTCGACGGCGACGTTCCATTGGATCACGGATCACGCGCGCCTGTTCGAGCGTCTTCACGCCGTCATCCGCCCGGGCGGCCAGCTGATCGCACAGTGTGGGGGCAAAGGCAACATCGCCAATGTGCTGACCCAGGCGTACGCCGTCATGGCCGAGCCCGCCTGGGCCGAGACGTTTGCGGACTACGTCGACCCGCATCGCTTTGCCGATGCGCCGGAGACCGAGGTGCTGCTGCGGGCGGCGGGCTTCGCCGAGGCGACCTGCTGGCTGCAAGACGCGCCGGTCAATCCGCCTGAGCCACCGGTCTTCCTCGGCACGGTGATCCTCGGCGGTGCCATGGAACGTCTGCCCGCCGATCGGCACGAGGCGTTCCTCAGCGAGATCCTCGGGCGTCTGCCCGAGCCGTTCGAGGCCAACTACGTGCGCCTCAACATCGACGCGATCGCCTAGCGCTCGGCGCGCGCCGAGCGGCAGGCGTCGGCGAAGCCGCGACCGATCTGCTGGGCGATGGCTGTGTGGAGTTCGTCGAGGTCGTCGGCCTGCTGACGAAGCCGGATCGGGTCGACGCCGGCCTCGCGGAAGAAGACCGCCGTCTCCGGCAGGATGCCGCCGTCGAAGTCGTATTCGATGCCGCGGGCCACGCCGTGGAGGCCCTCGCGCGTCATCTCGGGGTGCAGCTGCAGGGCCCAGTTGCGGTCGCCGATGCGCATCGCCTGGCAGCAGGCATCGCTCTCGATCAGCACCGTCGCACCCTCCACGGGCCTGAAGGCGAAGGCGTGTGCGTGGAAGCTGTCGTACTCGGCGGGTATGCCGCTGAAGAGCGGGTCGTCCTGCGCAGCCGGCGTCGTGCGCACGGGGTGGATGCCGAGTTCGGGCGTGGAGCGATAGATCTCGGCACCCGCCGACTGCGCGAGCAGCTGGCCGCCGAGGCAGACGCCGAGCACGGGGCGCCCGAGCGCCCTGGCTTCGATGATGGCGTCGCGCGCATCGTGGATCGCCTGCTCGTCATCGACCGGGTCGCCGAGCCCGGGCAGCACGAGGAGGCCGTCGAAGTCGGCCACGCTCGGGATCGGGCCGTAGGCCATCGCAATCGTCAGCTCTGCGCCAGCAGCCTCGAGCCCGAGACCGATGCGCCCGGCGTGCTTGTCGTCGTCGTTCTGGACGACGAGGATGCGCAGCGGCTCGCTCACGCCGGGAATGCTAGCCCCCGCCGTAGACAGAGATCGGCAGGTCGAGCTCGGTATCGTCCTCGCCCGAACCGAGCGCGGCCAACTCGGCCTCCATCGCTGTCACGAGGGCGCGCGCACCGGGGGCAGCGGTGAACAGCGCCTCCTCGACCTCGCTCGACGTCGGCAGCGTCGAGAGTTCCTGTCGCAGCGAACGGGGGAAGTGGCCGCGCTTGAGGTACCAGCCGTGGAATTTGCGCAGGAAGTGCGTGGCGCGCTGTTCGCCGAGCTCGCGCACGGTCTCGCGGATGAACCGCACGAGCTCGGCGACAACCTCGTCGTTGCCCGGCTGCACGTCCTCGTCGCGAATCATCGACTCCAGCAGCCACGGGTTGCCCTGGGCGCCGCGGCCGATCATCACGGCGGCGCAGCCCGTCGTCTCGAGAATCGCATGTGCGCGCTCGCGCGACGTGATGTCGCCGGACGCCATCACGGGGACGTCGACGAGCGAGACGAGCTCTGCCGTCAGCGAGTGGTCCGCGTGGCCCGTGTACATCTGCTTGGCACTGCGCGGGTGCAGCGTGAGCGCCTGCGCGCCGACCGACGCGAACAGCGGGCCGGCGATCGTGAAGTCGCGCGAGTCGTTCGCCTCCCCGCGGCGCATCTTGACCGTGACGGGCACCTCGACGGCATTGACGACGGCCTCGACCACGCGCGCAGCGTTCTCGGCGCCGTGCGACAGCATCGTGGCGCCCGCACCGGTCTTCGTGACCTTGCGGACGGGGCAGCCCATGTTGATATCGATAATGTCGGCGCCCGCGTCGGCGCACATGCGCGCGGCATCGGCCATCAGCTGCGGGTCGGCGCCGAAGATCTGGACGGCGAGCGGCTTCTCGTCGGGTGCGATACGCAGGTAGCTCTTCGTGCGCGCGTCGCCGTAGCCGAGGCCGCAGGCCGACACCATCTCGGAGCAGACGAGCCCGGCGCCATGCCGACGGCCCTGGCGGCGGAACGCCTGCACGGAGACGCCGGCCATCGGCGCGAGCACGATTCGACTGGGGATCTCCACGTTGCCGATCATCCAGGTATCGGTCAGGCTGCGTACGTCGATTGCCACGCCCGCAGGGTATCGGACGCCCGCGCACGGCCACCCCTGTACCATGCGGCCTGTTCGACGCCATGTCGGCGTCATCAACGAGATCTGCCGGAGGCACCGTGGCCAAGGAAGTCGTCCTCACCGCCGAGGGGTATCGCGAGCTCAAGGAGCGCCTCGACTACCTCACGACCGAGCGCCGCCGCGAGATTGCGGAGGCCATCAAGGAGGCCCGCGAATTCGGCGACCTCTCCGAGAACGCCGAGTACGACGCCGCGAAGAACGAGCAGGCGGTGCTCGAGGACGAGATCGCAGAGCTCGAGGAGCAGCTGCGTGACGCCACCATCGTCGAGAAGGGCGACCAGCCCCGCGGCGAGGTCGCGATCGGCACGACGGTCACCCTCAAGGGTCCCCGTAACAGCGAGCGCAAGTTCAAGCTCGTCGGCTCGGCCGAGGCCGATCCCGATCAGAATCGCCTCTCGAACGAGTCGCCGATCGGTCGCGCCGTCCTGGGTGGCAAGAAGGGCGACAAGGTCGACGTCGTCACGCCCAAGGGCATCGTCAAGTACGAGATCACCGCGATCTCGCGCGCCTAGGCAAGCCCGATGGACTTCGCGTCCCTGCCGCACCGGTTCGGCGATCGCGATCAGATCGGTGCGCTGCGCACCGCCGAGGAGCAGCTCGAGCCCGAGCAGTCGGGTGAGCGCGTGTGGCGCATCTCCGGTCGCGTGCTCGGCCGGCGCGGCCAGGGTGGCGTCACGTTCATCGATCTCGAGGATGTCAGCGGCCGTGTGCAGTTGCTCGCCGAGTTGGAGCGCATGGGGGAAGCGGCGTACGAGGTCGTGCGCACCGTCTCGATCGGCGATCTCGTCGGCGTACAGGGCACCGCCTTCCGCACACGCCGCGGCGAGCTGAGCCTGCAGGTTGGCGAGTGGCAGTTCCTCGCGCCCTGCCGCCTGCCGTTCCCCGATCGCCACCATGGCCTGCAGGACGTGGAGGTCCGGCATCGCCAGCGCTACCTCGACCTGATGACCGACGCCGAGGCCCGCGAGCGCTTCATCGCGCGGGCCCGCATGATCGCGAGCATCCGGCGCTCACTCGACGAGGCCGACTTCGTCGAGGTCGAGACGCCGGTGCTGCAGCCGCTCTACGGCGGTGCCGCTGCACGGCCATTCATCACGCATCACAACACGCTCGATCGCGACCTCTACCTGCGCGTGGCGACGGAGCTCTACCTCAAGCGGCTTGTCGTCGGCGGGCTCGAGAAGGTCTACGAGCTCGGCAAGGACTTCCGCAACGAGGGCGTCTCGCACAAGCACAACCCCGAGTTCACGATGCTCGAATTCTACGAGGCCTACGCCGACTGCGAAGACGTGATGGGCCGCACGGAGCAGCTCGTCGTGGCCGCCGCCCAGGCCGTCTGCGGCACCACGAAGGTGACGATCAAGGGCCAGGAGGTCGAGCTCGCCGGTCCGTGGCCACGCATCACGCTCGGCGCGGCGATCGAGGAGAAGACGGGCATCAACCCGATGACGCTCGGTCGCGATCCGAAGCCGCTCGAGGACTACCTCAAGAGCCAGGGCATCGACACGTCGCGCGACAAGACGTGGGCGCAGCTCGTCGATCACCTGCTCTCGCACTACGTCGAGCCCACGCTGATCGCACCAACGTTCATCATTGACTACCCCGTCGAGCTCTCGCCGCTGTCGCGTCGCAAGCCCGGTGAGGACGGCGTGGTGGAGCGCTTCGAGGCGTTCTGCGGCGGCATGGAGATCTCCAACGGCTTCTCGGAGCTCAACGATCCCGACGACCAGCGCGCCCGCTTCGAGGAGCAGGCGGCGATGGGCCGCGCCGGCGACGACGAGGCGCATCCGGTCGACGAGGACTACGTGACGGCGCTCGAGTACGGCCTGCCGCCGACCGGCGGTGTCGGCCTCGGCATCGACCGCCTGGCGATGCTGCTGACGGGGCAGGACACGATCCGCGAGGTGGTCCTGTTCCCCGCCATGCGCTCATAGCTGACGACGGGACGATCTGCGTACTGCGCGCGTCCGTTCGCGTTCAGTAGGATGCGCGCTGCATCTCCCTGAAGGAGTCGGTATGTCCCGCCATCCCACTGCCATTAAGCGCATGCCAATCCGACTCTCCCTCGCGCTCCTGCTCGGAGCGGTGCTGCTCGCCGTCGTCGGCGTTGGCACCGCGGCCGCTACGGTCACGGTCCGGTGGGCTCCGACGGATTTGCATCCCCAGGCGATCGCCATGGACAGCGCTGGCAACCTCTACACAGCGAACAAATACGGCGCCTCCGTGACGAAGATCACGCCTGCCGGGGACTCGGGTGCGTCCCCGTACGTCTGGTCGTTCGCGGACGACTATGTGTCTGCGATCGCCGTCGACGCTGCGGGCTTCGTCTACACGGCGAACGGGCTTAGCGACACCGTCAGCAGGATCAATCCCGCCAATCCGACATTGACATGGCCGAATCGCTGGGCCAGGCTCGCCCTGGGGAGCGTGCCGGCGGCGATCGCGATCGATGCGTCGGGCAACGTCTACACCGCCAACTCGGGCAATGCGACGGTCAGCAAGATCGCTCCCGACGGGACGGTCACGGCCGCGTTCGGCACGACCGGCTCGAATCCCCAGGCCATCGTCCTGGACGCCGCCGGGAACATCTACACGGCGAACTACGACGACAACACGGTGAGCAAGATCACGGCCAACGGGCAATCAACGCCGGCGTGGGCGCACCTCGTCAGCGGTTGCGACCCGGGCAGCTGCCCCGCCTGGGACAGCGTCGGGCCGGCGGGGATCGCGATCGACCCCGCGGGCAATCTCTTCGTCGCGGGCTACGTCCACGGAGACGTCTTGAAGGTCACGCCGGACGGCACCGTCTCCCTGCTCGCGCACGACCCCACCCTCGGGCTGTGGGGCATCACGATCGACTCGGCCGGGAACCTCTACGCGGCCGTTAACGACTCGCCCACGTCCACCACGCACAGCAGCGTGGCGCAGATCACGCCCGACGGGCACATCACGGTGCTGGGCGACACCGGACAGGGCTCGACGGGGATCGTGCTCGACGCCGCCGGCAGCCTCTTCACCGCGAATGCCTCGGCTGATTCCGTCAGCAAGATCACCTCGGGTGGCGGCACGCCGACGATCGCGCCCGCACCGGCGGCGCGCCCCGCGGCGCCCGTCGCGGTCGCCGGCGCCGGGTCAGCCACGATCACCGTCACACCGAACCCGACGTCCGCGCTTTACGGCGCGCCGACCTCGTACATCGTGCAGGCGGCAGGCGACGCGTCGAAGACCTGCACCGTCACGGTGCCCGCGACGTCGTGCACGATCTCCGGACTGACGGCCGGCACGGCCTATCGCTTCGTCGCGATCGCCGCCGTCGGCTCCGGGCGCACTGCTGCCTCGGATCCCTCGAACGCGGTGACGCCCGCCGCGGCTGCGACGCCCGCCGCGGCGCCCGTCGCAGCCGCGGCTGCGACGCCCGCCGCGGCGCCCGTCGCGAAGGTCCCCGTCTCCTTCGGTGCCAACGCGGCCCGCGTGCCTGCCGCACAGGCGGCGACTGGGCTTGCAGTCTCGTCATCGGGCACGGTGCTTCTTCCACTCACCTGTCCGGTCGCCTCGTTCGGCGGCTGCGACGCCGCGGGTGATCTGTCGATCTCGCTGCCGGGCTCCGTGCGTGCCGCGCACGTGAAGGTCATTGCGCGTTTCAAGGGCGTGGAGATCACCGCCGGCGGCCGTAAGCTGGTCACGCTGCACCTCGATCCGGCGACGTACGAGCGGCTGCGGGCCGCGGGCATCCGCCGTGTCCGGGCCACGTTGCACACGACAACAAAACTCGCTGACGGGCGCAGCGTGAGCGGGAACCAGCGGGTGTGGCTCAAGCTCTCCGCGCCCGTGCCGGTGCCGGCGGTCACGGGCTAGGCGCGCACAACGAGCGGTAAGCCGAAAGCCGGCTCGCACGACCGGATAGGTACGCACCACGCTCTGGTAGTGTGGGCGCCCAGTCGGCGATCCGGTGGAATCCGGTAGCCGGAGCCCTGCGAAACAGGGGGCAGGAGGCCAACAATGTTCGAGCGATTTACAGAGCGTGCACGTCAGGTCGTCGTCCTTGCGCAGGACGAGGCGCGTGCCCTGAAGCACAACTACATCGGCACCGAGCACATCCTGCTCGGCCTGCTGCGCGAGGAGGAGGGACTCGCGGCGCGCGTGCTCGACTCCCTCGACATCACCGTGGAGGACGTGCGTGCCAATGTCGCGCGCATCGTCGGCCAGGGCGAAGAGGTGACGACGGGTCAGATCCCGTTCACCCCGCGCGCCAAGAAGGTCCTCGAGCTCGCGCTGCGCGAGGCGTTGTCGCTCGGTCACAACTACATCGGCACCGAGCATATCCTGCTCGGCCTCGTCCGCGAGAACGAGGGCGTCGCCGCCCGCATCCTGCTCGACTTCGATGCCGACGCCGAGAAGATCCGCAACGAGATCATCCGCATGCTGTCGGGTCCGGGTCGTCGTTCCCAGTCGGGTGGCACAGCCGCCCCGGCCGGTGGTGGCTCCCCCGAGGCGAAGAAGTCGTCGAAGCTGCTCGACCAGTTCGGTCGCAACCTCACGAAGCTGGCCACCGAAGGCAAGCTCGATCCCGTCGTCGGTCGCCACACCGAAGTCGAGCGCATGATGCAGATCCTCGTGCGCCGCATGAAGAACAACCCGGTCCTGATTGGCGAGCCGGGTGTCGGCAAGACCGCCGTCGTCGAGGGGCTGGCGCAGCGCATCTCGAACGGCCAGGTGCCCGACCTCCTGAAGGACAAGCAGATCTACACGCTGGATCTCGCCGCCCTCGTGGCCGGCTCGAAGTACCGCGGCGAGTTCGAAGAGCGGCTCAAGAAGGTGATGAAGGAGATCTCGCAGCGCGGCGACATCATCCTGTTCATCGACGAGTTGCATAACCTCGTCGGCGCAGGTGCCGCCGAGGGCGCGATCGACGCGGCCAGCATCCTCAAGCCGGCGCTCGCGCGCGGCGAGCTCCAGACGATCGGCGCGACGACGCTCGACGAGTACCGCAAGTACCTCGAGCGCGACTCCGCTCTCGAGCGGCGCTTCCAGCAGGTGCGCGTCGAGGAGCCGAGCGTGGAGGACACCGTGCAGATCCTGCGCGGCCTCCGTGATCGCTACGAGGCGCATCACCGCATCCGCATCACCGACGAGGCGATGGTCGCTGCGGCCGAGCTGTCGAGCCGGTACATCCAAGACCGTCATCTGCCGGACAAGGCGATCGATCTGATCGACGAGGCCGCCAGCCGTCTGCGCATCAAGACGATGGCCGCTCCGCCGGCCCAGCGTGAGTTGGAAGACGAGATCGAGCGCGTCCGCAAGGAGAAGGAAGCCGCGATCGAGGGCCAGGACTTCGAGGCAGCCGCCAACCTCCGCGACGAGGAGCGCAAGCTTGCCAACGAGAAGCGCGAGGCCGAGGAGAGCTGGTCGGCCGGCGAGGGTGCCACCGAGCAGCCGTCGATCGGCGAGGAGGAGATCGCCGACATCGTTTCGATGTGGACCGGTATCCCCGTCTTCAAGCTGACCGAGGCCGAGTCGCAGAAGCTCATCCGCATGGAAGAGGAGCTGCACAAGCGCGTGATCGGGCAGGACGTGGCGATCGCCGCCGTGTCCCGCGCTATCCGCCGTGCCCGGGCTGGCATCAAAGATCCCAAGCGCCCGTCCGGCTCGTTCATCTTCCTCGGGCCGTCCGGCGTCGGCAAGACGGAGCTCGCGCGCACGCTCGCCGCGTTCCTCTTCGGCGACGAGAGCGCGATGATCCAGGTCGACATGTCGGAATACATGGAGAAGCATTCCGTGTCGCGTCTTGTTGGTTCTCCTCCCGGCTACATCGGGTACGACGAGGGCGGCCAGCTGACCGAGGCCGTGCGTCGCAAGCCGTACTCCGTGATCCTGCTCGACGAGATCGAGAAGGCGCATCCAGACGTCTTCAACATCCTGCTGCAGGTGCTGGAAGAGGGCAAGCTGACCGACTCGCAGGGTCGCAAGGTCGACTTCCGCAACACCATCGTCATCATGACGTCGAACATCGGCGCTGCCACGATCGCCAAGAACCAGAACTTCGGCTTCTCGCAGGCCGAGGACGAAAGTGGCCAGTCGTACGACGACATGAAGGGCAAGATCATGGGCGAGCTCAAGCGGGTCTTCCGCCCCGAGCTGCTCAACCGCATCGACGAGGTCATCGTCTTCCACAAGCTCTCGCGGGAGCAGATCCTGCACATCGTGGACTTCATGCTCAATCGCCTGCGCGAGCAGCTTGACGTGCACGAGGTCACGATCGAGCTCACGGAGAGCGCCAAGGAACTGCTCGTCCAAGAGGGGTACGACCCCGCCATGGGTGCCCGGCCGCTGCGCCGTGCGATCCAGCGCATCCTCGAGGATCCGCTGGCCGACTTCGTGCTCGCACAGCAGATGCAGCCGGGCTCGACGATCCTGGTCAACCGCAAGGAGGGCACCGACGAGGTGGCGATGGACATCGTCCCGCCGACGCCCGACGCACCGCCCGCGAACCTCGCCGAGGTCAGCGACTAGCGCGCATGCGCACCTGAGAACGAGGCGGGCCGGGGAGTGATCCCCGGCCCGCTGTCGTTTGCGGGGAAGGGGATCGGCCCGATCGCCCGTACCCTTTCCTGCCGATGATCGCGTTTCTCAAGGTCCTGCCGTTCTTCACGACCATGCTCGGTGGCCTCGTGGCGCTGCGCGCGGGCCGGCTGCTGCACCTCGTGTACGGCGTTGCCGCCGGGGCCATGCTCGGCCTCGTCGCGTTCCACCTGCTGCCCGAGTTCGGCAAGTTCGCGGGGGTGGCACCGGGTGGTGTGCCGCTGCCGTACGTGTTGATCGTCGTGGCGTTTCTCGCGATGTTCGTGCTCGAGGAGCTGGTCGGTCCGCATCCGTCGGACGCGGACGAGGGGAGCGAGCATCGCCACCCGCACGTCGGACTGATCGGTGCCGGAGCGTTGGTGCTGCATTCCTTTCTCGACGGCCTTGCGATCGGCATCGGCTTCACGGTGTCCGACGCGATCGGCATCGCCATTCTGATCGCCGTGCTCGCTCACGATTTTGCGGATGGCATGACGACCGCGGCGATCATGCGTCGCCACGGCAACACGCCCGGACGCACATGGGCGCTGGTCACGGCAGGTGCCGTCGCGCCGGTGATCGGCGCCTTCGTCGGCGGCTGGCTGAATCTCAGCGAGTCCTGGGTGATCGGCTACGCCGGCTTCTTCGCCGGCACGCTGATCTACTTCGCGACGCGCGATATGATTCCCGGTGCGCGCCAGGGCGGCACCGCACGCGTGACGTTCGCGACGATTGCCGCGGGCGCACTGCTGATGTGGCTGCTCGCCGCAGCCGGCATCTGATTGCCCTTGTTGGTGGTCTCGGTAGCGCGATGCGGCGCACCCCGCCTGACATGCGTTTCAGCACGTCTGGTAACAATGGCATGCAGCGCCCGGTGGAGCCCGCGCGCAACGAGTCCACGATCAGCTCAGGAACCCCCATGCGCCTTCGCATCGCCGTCACCGCACTCTTCGCCCTCCTCGTCGTGGGAGCGGGCACCGCTTCGGCGGCTGAGCGCACGGTCGTGTTGAAGCTCAAGAGCAAGCCGGCCGAGACGATCAAGCACGACATGAACAACGATGGCGTGATGGGCGCGGGCGACATCGTGGTCTACAAGCCGACGCCCCTCTTCAACCTGCAGGGCAAGAAGGTCGGAGAGCGCGGCGTCGTCACCACGATCACGGGCGACCCCGATGCGACAGGTCAGTCGATGGCCCAGAGCCAGGTCAATCTGTATTTCTCGCACGGCAATACCGTCTACGAGACGCTGTACGACAAGGGCTACTTCAACGGCGGCGGACACCCGCTGCACAAGGGCGACGTGTGGCGCCGTGCGATCATCGGTGGCACGGGCAGGTACATGGGTGCCCGCGGCGAGGATGTCGTCCGCTACAACGGTGACTGGGTGTACTTCACACTGACGATGTATCTGCCCTGAGGGGCGAAGCAAGGAGCTGAGCATGTCGCGCGATCCGAACCTGATGACCGTCTTCGGGGCCCACTGGTGCCCCGACTGTCGCCGTGTGCGCGGCTTCCTGACCGCGCATCACATCCCGTTCAACTGGGTCGACCTCGAGGAGCATGAGGGTGCCACGGCCGAGATCGAGTCGATCATCGGCGGCAAGCGCCGCATCCCGACCCTGCAGTTCCCCGACGGCACGTTCCTGATCTCGCCGCCGAACGACGAGCTGGCCGACAAGCTCGGCATCACACGCGCCGCCGCGATGGATACGTACGACCTCGTGATCGCCGGTGGCGGCCCTGCCGCCTTGACGACCGCGATCTACGCAGCGCGCGAGAACATGAGCGTGATCGTCGTGGAGAAGTCGGCGCTTGGCGGCCAGGCCGGCGTGACGGAGCGGTACGACAACTACCCGGGCTTCCCCGATGGTGTCGAGGGGATCGATCTCGCTGATCGCTTCGTGCGGCAGGCGGCGCGCTACGGCGTCGAGCTGCTCGAGTCCGTCGCGGTCGATTCGATCAAGCCCGTCGACGATGCCTTCGAAGTCATGACGAGCGCCGGCCAGCTGCTCAGTGCGCGCGCCGTGCTGATCTCGACCGGGTCGCAGTATCGCCGCACGAATGCGCCGGGCGAAGCCGACCTGATCGGCGCGGGCATCCACTTCTGCGCGATCTGCGACGGTCCGTTCTACAAGGGCGCGGACGAGGTCGTGGTGATCGGCGGCGGCAACTCCGGCATGGAGGAGGGTCTCTTCCTCACCCAGTTCGCCAACCACGTCACGATCTTCGCCCGCAAGGACGGCCTGACGGGCTCGAAGCTGCTGCAGGACAAGGTCAACGACCATCCGAAGATCGACGTCGTCTCGAACGTCGAGGTTGCCTCCTTCAACGCCGACGAGCAGGGGCTGATCAAGTCGATCACGTTCCGCGACCTCGATTCTGCGGAGGAGACGGAGCACGCCTGCAAGGCCGCGTTCCTGTTCATCGGTCTCGACCCGACGACCGAGTGGCTCAACGGCCTGGTCGAGCTCGACGAGCGCCGCTTCGTCAAGACCGATCGCAATCTTGAGACGAGCGTGAAGGGCATCTTCGCCGCCGGCGACGTCCGCGGTGGCTCAACGAAGCAGCTCGCGTCGGCCGTGGGCGAGGGGGCAGCGGTGTCGATCCAGATCCGCTACCACCTCAACGAGCTCGACGACAAGCAGCGCTAACCGTGGATCGGGTGTGCCCGCCGCGTCGGCGGACACACCCGACACGCGTTAGGGTTGTTCGGGCCAGAGCCCGTTCACGCACATCACGTAGTTGACGCCCAGCGTCGGGACCGATGTCACCGTCTGCATCGTGGGGGTATCGCCAGCCGCAAACGCAGCAGCTGGGCCGTTGGAGGAGATGACCTGCGCTGCCTGTCCTGTCTCACCCAGCTCGGTGAACGCACCCGTCGTTTGCTGCTGACCGACGCCGACCGTCGTGCCACCGCTCAGATTGGGCAGGTTGAACGTGGTTACTCCGTTGCCGGCACCCTGGAAGTACGTGCCGATCTGCGCATAGAGGGCTGCATATTGCTCAGTGGCGATTTGCTGTCCCTGGCAGAGCGCGTAGTTGATGGGTGCGTATCGGCCACCGAAGGTGCTGATTGCCCCGAGGAAATCATCTTCACCCATGTCAGGCTCCCTTCGCGGGCTTGCGGCGGTCAACGCTCACCTGGTACGAGTTGTCGCCGATGCGGACAATCGTGAGCGGGAAGGTCCGACCGTTGATCGTGGTGGGGTACGTGCCCGTGTCAAGCGGCGTGCCCTTCGTGCGCGTCAGGAGCGAGGTGAACCCGCCGCTCCATTCGGCACTGCCGACCTTGGCGCCGACTGAGCTGCGGAGCGGCACGAGATCATCGACACGGAGGGTCATCGTCTTGCCGGTGGTCGGATTCCTGACGACCGCGATGGCCTTCGCTCGGTCGAAGTGCTTCCGGTTGTAGTCCGGATGCGTGGTGACCGAGAACTTCGTGGTGTTCCGCAGCGTGGTACGGACGGGGCCGGTCGCTGCTGCGGCGGTGCCTGGGAGCGCGGTTAGCGCGGCGACGCCGACGGCTCCGGCGGCACCCAGGAGCAGGCCGCTACGGCTCAGCCCCGCACTGGTGTCGTTCGGTGTGTGTTCCATGTCACGAACGTACCACGCGTATTGCGCGGACATCTGTTCGTTGTGAGCCGTATTGCGTTGGCACCGCGTAAGCGCCTGCGCGTCGTTGGCGACTCCCTGTCACGTCGGCGTATCCGCGCTCGGCACTAGCCTCCAACTATGGCCCGCACTGCAACCCGATTCACCTGCACCGCCTGCGGTGAGCAGACGCCCAAGTGGGAGGGGCGCTGCCCGTCGTGCGAGGCGTGGGGGACGATCCAGGAGGATGCGCCGCAGGTCACGCGTGCCGGGCGTTCCGGGCCGTCGAAGGCGCGCGAGTCGATCGCGCTCGCCGATGTCTCGGCCGACGAGGCCGTGCGGATTCCCAGCGGGCTTGGCGAACTCGACCGCGTCCTCGGCGGTGGCATCGTGCCCGGCTCGCTCGTGTTGCTCGGTGGTGAGCCCGGGGTCGGTAAGTCGACACTGCTCACGATGGCCCTCGCCTCGATCGCGCAGCGCGAGACGGCGCTGCTCGTGACCGGCGAGGAGTCTGCCGCGCAGGTCCGGCTGCGCGCCGAGCGCATCGGTGGTGCCGGGCAGATCCGCGTCGTCGCCGAGACCGACCTCAACGTCGTCGTGGCCACGATCGCGCAGGAGAAGCCTGCCGTCTGCGTCGTCGATTCCGTGCAGACCCTGTGGACTGCCGATCTTGCCTCAGCACCAGGCTCGGTGTCGCAGGTGCGCGAGGCCGCCGGCGAGTTGCTGCGCGTGGCGAAGGAGCACGGGGTGGCGATCATCCTCGTTGGTCATGTCACGAAGGACGGTGCTGTCGCGGGGCCGAAGGTGCTCGAGCACCTCGTCGACGCCGTGTTGCTCTTCGAGGGCGAACGCGGGGGAGAGCTACGCGTGCTGCGGGCCGCCAAGAATCGCTTCGGTGCCACCTCCGAGCTCGGCGTCTTCGCCATGACCGGTCGTGGGCTCGAGCCGGTCGAGGACCCCTCGGCGCTGCTCGGCCGCGACGAGCTCGGTGCCACGGGCAGCGTCGTGGCGTGCACGATGGAAGGCTCGCGGCCGCTGCTGCTCGAAGTGCAGGCGCTCGTCTCGCCCAGCGAACTGCCACAGCCGCGGCGACTCGCCAACGGCATCGACCGCAATCGTCTCGCCATGCTGCTCGCCGTGCTGTCGCGTCATGCCGCCCTTGGGCTGGGCTCCGCCGACGTCTTCGCGAATGTCGTGGGCGGCGTGCGGGTCGACGACCCGGCGGTCGATCTCGCCGTGGCGCTCGCCGTGGCCTCGGCCGCGCGTGGCGTGCCGACCGGTCCGATCGTCGCGATTGGCGAGCTCGGATTGACCGGCCGGCTGCGCCCCGTCGGGCAGGTCGAACGCCGTTTGCAGGAAGCCGCGCGACTCGGTATCGAGCAGGCGATCGTGCCGCCGGGCGCACCGTCCGTGCCGGGCA